>CAMPKL010000489.1 GCA_946887065.1 uncultured Bryobacterales bacterium | reverse complement strand
GAGCAGCGGCGACGGCACGTAAGGCGTGTCGCGATCGTAAGTCCACAAGACGGCGTCGGCGCCGGTGATGTCGCCCTTGGCTTTGGTGAGGTCGATGGCCTTCAGGCTGTTGCCGCGGAAGCCGCTCATGAGGATGGCGACGTTGTCGACGACGACGGGCGAGGGGATGGCGTTCATGGTGAGGCCGGCTGTTTCCCAGACGACGTCGCCGGTCTCAAGGTCGTAGCTCTTGACGTGTTCGGTGGCGGGAGCGATGACTTGGGCGCGTCCGTTGACTTCGACGATGAGCGGGGTAGCCCAGGTGTCGATTTCATCGCGGTCGCGGCGCCATTTTTCTTCGCCGGTACGCTTGTCGAGGGCGATGATGAAGGACTGCCCTCCCTGCTGGTCCCAGACGTGTATGAGCGTGTCGCCATGCAGCGCGGGCGTTGTGCCCTCGCCGAACTGGTTGCGCATGAGTTTGTCGCCGAGGTCCTTTTGCCAGATCAGCTTGCCGTCGAGATCGTAGGCGTAGAGGCCGCGCGATTCGAAGTTGGCGATCAAGACTTCGCCGTCCGTCGCCGCGGAAGCCGAGGCGTAGGTTCCGTTGTCGCTGTGGGCGGCTTCGTGCGGCGCTTCTTCGCGGGCGACCTGCTGCCAGACGATTTCTCCGTCGCCGCGGTCGAACGCCATGACGAGAAAGCGGTGCATCACGCCGGGAACCGTTTGACCGTTCTCGGAGACGGCGGTAAGGACGAAGACGCGGTCTCCCCAGACGATAGGCGAGCCGGAGCCGCGGCCGGGGACCGGGACCTTCCAGCGGATGTTCTGGGACTCACTCCATTCAAGCGGCGGAGTCGCGTTAGGCGCAACGCCGTTGGCATCCGGGCCGCGCCACTGCGGCCAGTTCTCGGCCTCCGCGCCAGGCGAGAGCAGAAGCAACGCCGCCAGGGCAATGGTCAGAGGGGTGATGGTCCGGATTGTCACGATTGGTGCGGATATTATCGCTGATCGTGGTGACGAGCGCCGTTCACTTGCGACCGGCGCTCGCGCCGGGCGGCGTCAAAATAATCGGGAACAAGTTTCGCGAGCGGGCGTATATTATCGGCGGAGGAGTGTCTCGATGTTCGCCGCATACAAAGCCCTCAAGTTCTTATTCATAGGACCGCTGACTCTAGTGTTGCTCTTCGTGATCAATTGGATGACCTCGCCGGGCCATTGGTGGGTTCAGTGGGCGGCGCTGGGTATCGGGATCGCCTGGTTCTCCAGTTTGTTTAAAGTGTTGCGGGCCGTGCTGTTGGCAGGCGGCGTTGCGGCATTCGCGGCGTATCTGTCGCAGCGCAAGGCTTAGCTATTAGCGCTGGCGCGCGGATCGGACGGCGGAAGCGAACCGCGCCAGCCCTCGCGCATCATCGCGGCCAAGCCATTGGCCAAGGTTTGGGCATCGGGCAGGTTGGCGAGATTCTCGATCTCAATCGGTTGGCCCTTGTAGTCGTAAAGTTCAGCGGTCCGATAAGGACTGTCGAGAGCGCCCCACTCGGTGTAACGGTAGCGGCTGGTGCGCATGGAATATCCCATACCAGGGCCCTGGCCGGGAATTTCGCGGGGGTGCTGGCTGAAGACGGCGCGCTTCCAGAGTTGGTCGGGGTTTTCGAACAGATCCGCCAGGCTGGCGCCGTCGAGATTGGCGGGCGTGGGCAAGCCGGCTATCTCGCAGACAGTCGGATAGACGTCCACGAGTTCGGTTAGAGCGCGGGACTTTCGTCCGGCATTCTTGAGCCCCAACGAGCTGATGAGGAGAGGCGTGCGGGTGGCTGATTCGAAGTTGGTGTGCTTGCCCCACAGGCCGAGCTCGCCTAGATGGAATCCGTTGTCGCTGGCGAGCACGATTGTGGTGCTGTCGTGCAGACCTTGTTGATCGAGGGCGGACAGGATCAGGCCGATCTGTGCGTCGACGTAGCTGACCGAGGCGAGATAGGCGCGCACTAGGTCGCGGCTCAACTCGGCGTCGGGCGCCTTGGGGACGTCGGCGAAACGATGCAGTTCCGCGGAGTCGTGCATCGCATACGGCGGCGCGCCCTTGGGGCCGGGCTCGGTGGGCGGCTTTATGTAGGCGCGCGGATAAAGATCGAAATAACTGTCCGGCGCGGCGAAGGGCAGGCTGGGACGCTCGAGTCCGACGGCGAGGAAGAACTTGCGGCCGGCTAGCCGCGCAAGCGTTTCGATGGCGCGACGGGTGGTCTGGCCGTCGAACAGATCGGCGTCCGGCGCCTCGCTCGCGTTCCAACTGCGGGCGAGGGATGCTGCTACGGCGCGGGTGTCGCCCTCGTTCCACGATGCAACGTCATCGAGGACGCGGCCGACGGCAACAGTGTAGTAGCCGGGCTGGCGGACGTGGTGCGGACGGGTGGTTGCGGCCGGGCGGCTTTGCCGGACACTGCGCGCGTCTTGGACGACGTCAATGGTGTCAGGGCGCAGGCCGGTGAACAAGGACTGGCGCGAGGGACCGTCGGAGGCGATTTGGCAATGGTTGTTGAGGAAGGTCAGACCGCGTTTGGCCAAGGCGTCGATGTGAGGCGTGACGGCGTCGGGATGTCCGTAGCAGCCGAGCATCGGACGCAGATCATCGACGATCAAGAACAAGACGTTCTTGGTGCTGACCTCGCGCCGACGCTGCGCAAAGAGGTACGGCGCCGCCGCAGCCGTTAGGCCGGCACGCATAAACGTCCTGCGCGTGGATGCGTTCATCCTTTTGTCAGCCTAACCTACGGAGCGCCGCCGGACAATGTGCGCGGGTCCAATCTCACACCGAGGGCCTCGGACCAGAATAGGCGGTCGGTCAGCGGAAGCGTCACGCCGCAGTTCGCTTCGAGGTCGGAACCGATGACGACGTTGACGTGAAACATGCTGCCTTCGACGTATTCTTGGCAACCTGTTCTTTGGCGCGTGCCGACTGAGTAGACGACAAGCAAAGTGGCGTCGCCCGTTTCGGGAAGGAAAACGAAACGCGACTGGCCCGGCGCGACGAGGCCCAAAGTCACGTCTCTCTCTCCAAGCTCCAAACGGAAATTACGCAGCTCGCGACCGGATTGGTTCGTGACGCGCGCGGTGGATCGAGCCAGCCAGATGAGGTTCGGTGAAAAGACGACGACCGCGGCGAGAACTATAAGGCCAACCAGGGCTAGGAGCGCGCGCAGCATCGCCCCATTCTCGCTTAACCGGGCTTCGTCATGCTATATTGGTTTATTCTAAACTCGTTTCTAATCAACAACTTCCATGGAACTGGATAAGATTTACGAACCCGGCCTCTTCGAGCCGAAATGGGCGAAGTGGTGGGTTGATGAAGAGCTGTTTGTCGCCGAAGCCGATAGCGGCAAGCCCACCTATTCCCTCGTCGCGCCGCCGCCGAACGTCACCGGCGCGCTGCACATGGGGCACTGTTTTGAGATCGCGATGACCGACATCACGATGCGCTGGCGGCGCATGTCGGGCGACAACGTGCTGTGGCTGCCGGGCCTCGACCATGCGGGCATCGCCACACAGATGCTCGTGGAGAGGCACCTGAAAGCTCAGGGCATCGACCGGCGAGAGATCGGCCGCGAGAAGTTTCTCGAACATGTTTGGACCTGGAAAGAGGAATACGGCGGCAAAATCGTCGATCAGTTCAAGCGCATCGGCGCGAGCTGCGACTGGTCGCGGCTGCGATTCACGATGGACCCCGGCGTTTCGCGGTCGGTGGTTGAAACTTTTGTGCGCTTGTATGAGCGCGGGCTGCTGTATCGCGGCGAGTACATGATCA
>CAMPKL010000488.1 GCA_946887065.1 uncultured Bryobacterales bacterium | reverse complement strand
TGCCAGAGCCAGCGGAGTGGCTCCAAAACGATTAACGGCCGCCACGTTGGAGCCCGCGCGAACGAGCAGGGAAGCTGTTTCCAAATCTTCCAAATACGCCGCCCAGTGGAGGGCTGTCGCTCCATCCGGCTCAGCAGCGTTGACGTCCACCTGCCGCTCCAGCAAGCTTCGAACGGCTGCGACGTCATTGTGCTTTACGGCTTCGAGCAGGCCAATATCAGGAGCGGCGTTTAGCGTCGCTGCTGCCGCTAAGGCAACCGCCCACGAATAGGATGCGTTTAACCGTAGCGCCATATCGGTCCTTGTTAGAGCGCCAACGGCTCGCCTAGCTCTTCGATCCGTCCGGTGCTGTCCCCGAACGAGTCCAGATGGACGCCAACCTTGTCGAGCAACGTCACATGGAGATTCGCCAGTGGAGTCGGCTCGTCATATTTGACGTGACGGGCTCCCTTCATCTTTCCAGCTCCGCCGCCTGCAACGACAATCGGCAGCCTGGTATGGTCGTGGCGGTTGGGATCGCCCATGCCGCTTCCGTAGAGATAAAGCGTATGGTCGAGCAGCGTGCCGTCTCCTTCGGGCGTGGACTTCAGCTTGTCCAAGAAGTAGGAGAATAGCTCGACGTGGTACGCATTGATCATGGCGAGTTTCGCCAGCTTCTCCGGGTCTCCCCCGTGGTGCGAAGTGGGGTGATGAGCCTCGGGCACGCCGATTTCCGGATACGTACGCGTGCTGGATTCACGAGCCATCTGGAACGTGACCACCCGGGTTATATCGCCTTGGAATGCGAGCGCCTGTAAATCGAACAGCAACTTGACGTGGTCGCCGTATGACGCCGGCACGCCAACCGGGAGCTCCAGTTCAGGGAGCGGTTTTTCCTCGGACCGCTGGCCGGCGTGCTGGATGCGGCGCTCTACCTCGCGGATCGTGTTCATGTACTGTTCGACTTTCGAGCGATCGCCGCTGCCAAGTTTGTTCTGAAGGCGCGCAATTTCGTCGCTCACTCCGTCAAGAATGCTGGCGTTCCGCCGCAGTTCCGCCAAGCGATCGGCCGCGCTGCCTCCGTTGCCGAACAAGCGCTCGAAAACGACGCGCGGATTCGCCTCGGCGGGGAGGGGCGTTGTAGGCGTCGACCAGGCCATGTTGGTCATGTAGACGCACGCCAAGCCGTTATCGCAGTTGCCGGTGTTCGTCAGCAGATCCGTCGCCAACTCAAGCGACGGCAGCGGCGTATCCTTGCCAATCTGCTGGGCGGCGATTTGATCAACAGTCGTCCCAAGCTCGTAGTCCGTTCCTTCGGTCAGCTTCGCCTTGGCGCAACTGAGATAGGACGAGTTGGAGGTCGCGTGATTTCCTGTCGAGTAGCCCGGTTTGTTCTCAAGGTTTGAGATCACCGTAACTTGGTCCAGGAACGGACTCAGGGAATGCAGCGTGGGCGAAAGACGGCTCAGCTTGCCCGTTTCCGTTGGGGTCCACTGCGCCTGGTTCGAGCCCATCGGCACATAGATATAGCCCAATCGTTGGGTGGTCTTCGCCGGCGTGGCCGCCAGCGCGGTCATAGCGGGAATCATCGCGTCCAGCAAAGGTAGTGCAAGACTCGCGCCGACGCCTTGCAACAGGGCCCGGCGGGGTAGCGCTTTCTTCGTAATAATCATTCTGACCTCCTCATTTGGAACGGCTGGCTGTTCACGATTCCCAATACGGCGGACGAAAATCGATAGTTGTCGGTTACCGAATCACGTACGATCTTGCGGACTGCGGGGTTGTCATAGGACTCCAATCCACGGCCTAGTGCATAGATTAGAAGCTTTTCCGTCGCGGCAGTAACGAATAGTTCCGGGCGAGCCAACAAGGCCTTGCGCAGCCCCGATATCCCCTCGAAGGACGTACCGTCCGGTAGGTTCCCTGAGGCGTCAATCGGAACGCCTCCTTCTTCCGTTCTCCAACGGCCCACCGCATCGTAGTTCTCAAGAGAGAAACCGATTGGATCCATTAGGCGATGGCAACTCGCGCAGGCCGGGTTCGAGCGGTGCTCCGACAGACGTTCTCGCATCGACATCGCCTTCGTCAGTTCCTTGCTTTCCTTCAGTTCCGGAACAACAGGAGGCGGAGGAGGAGG
The DNA here is from genome assembly GCA_946887065.1 of uncultured Bryobacterales bacterium. The sequence goes on along the minus strand of CAMPKL010000488.1, from coordinate 1,665 downwards.
CGGCGTCCCCAGAATATTGCGTAAGATCCAGGAGCCGCGAACAACAGGCGAGGTCCGCGTGGCGTAGGACGTTACCATCAGGATGCTTCCTTGACTTAACAGCCCGCCGCGGACGCTGTCCTCCTCGAAGGACACCCGTCTAAATCGGCTGCCGTAAACATCCGGTATCGCGTAGTGCTTAGCGAGGCGCTCGTTGAGAAACGTATAGTCGGCGGAAAGCATGTCGACCAAACTGCGGTCTTCACGAATGATGCTTTCGAAAAATAGTTCCGTCTCACGGCGGAAGGCTTGGCGCAAGTTGTCGTCAAAGTCCGGAAACTCGCGTGGATCGGGAACCATGAACGCCATATTGCGGAGGTACAGCCACTGGTCGGCGAAGTTCGTCACCAACGCCGAGGACCGGTCGTCGGCAAGCATTCTCCGCACCTGCCGCTCCAGCCCAGCCGGGTCCTTCAATTCTCCTCGCACAGCGGCGTCGAGCAGTTCGTCGTCGGGGATGCTGCTCCATAGGAAGAAGGACAAGCGCGAAGCCAACTCCAGATCGCTCAGCCGATATGCGGAATGAGACTTGACGCCCGCGGGATCCCGTTCGACACGGAACAGAAAGTTCGGATTGACCAAGACGGCCCTGAGGGCAAGTTCAATTCCCGCGTTGAAGCCGGCTCCGTCGGCGCGAGTCTCCTCGTACGCCTTAAACGGCATTTCTAGATCGGCGTCCGTCACGGGGCGGCGATAGGCCCGACGCATCAAGGTTGAGAGAATCCGCTTGGCGCAATCGGCTTCTTGCGAAGGCTGCTCCGGTTGGCAAACAAAGATACGCCGGCGGCTGGGCGTATCCCCCGGCCCTGTCGGGTCGTAAGGTCCCAGGACGGTTATCGTGTACACGGCCGGTTGGATACGGGGATGCCGATCCATGTTGAAATGCACGTGATACGGTTGACGCTCCGTCTCAAGGAGCGCGGACGTCTTCTTAAAAAACGTCGCCGTCACCTGGTGGGGACCGGCTTTCACTGGAACGCGGATCCGCAGATGCTCATCAATGGCGTAGTGGTCCGTGACGTCGCGCGGAATCGCCTCTAGCGAGAAAGTCTTGAGGGACTTGCCGTCCAACATGAGATCGAGCTTGTGAGCGTCGTTCAGTCCCTCGATATGCGAATCCCTGTCGCGAGCGAGTCGAATCTGAATCTCGTACTCAGCGTCAAGCGGGAAGTCGTGATCCACCGCGATTCCCCCACGGGTGCCGAACGGCAGGGCTGCATCGCGGGATTCTTGGGTGAGGTCGGGCGGCGCCATGAAGACGTCTCCGGCCGGCGTTTTGATTTCGCTGCCCACCGCGAGGCGGCTGATCTTTTGCGCCGCGGACAGATAGCGTTCAAGCAGAGTAGGCGAGAGATCCGCAACCGTGATGTTGTCGAAACCATGACTCGTTTCGTCGCTCGGCAATAGAGCGGACACATCCACGTCAAGCGCCAGCAAGTCGCGAATCGCGTTCTTGTACTCGGTTCGGTTCAAGCGCCGGAAGGCTTCAGGCCGGCCTGGGTTCGGATTTTCCGCGGCCGCTTTGTCCAATTGGCTGGAGAGGCTTGCCACCACCGCGTCGTAGGTTTCCTCATCAGGTCGAGGGAGTCCGACGGGCGGCATGTATCGCACCCGAAGCTGCCGCAC
>CAMPKL010000487.1 GCA_946887065.1 uncultured Bryobacterales bacterium | reverse complement strand
ATCGGCGACAGCGGCTGTCTGCAACAGCGCCGCGGCGACCTGCCGGCCGACAGGAGGGGCTATGACTAGACCCTGCATACTATCCGCAGCTTTCGCAAGATCACCCGTGTCGGCGTGACCTGGGCCGTCGCCGATCTCTATCCGGTCGTTGAGGAGTTCTTGCCGCGGCGCTTTGGAGGCAAAGTAGGCGACTACCAATTCGTCGAGAAGCAGACCGTGCACGGCGTGTCACAGTTGGTTCTACGCATTGCTCCGGGCGTCGGATCAATCGACGAGAAACAACTTGTCGGGGAGTTCCTACGCGAGATTGGGACAAAACGTTCTTACTACCGTCCGATGGCCGAGATGGTCGAGGCGGCGGCGGCCATATCCGTGGAGCGGTCGGCGCCGCAGGGCTCGGCGAATGGTAAAGTTTTTCCTGTCGTCCCCGCTTCTTAGTCGCCATGTCCTCACCCGCCCTGATGAAGTTCGTCGCCGTGAGCCACTTCCCGCCGCTGCCGGGAGGCTCGGCGCGATCCTGCGCGTTGCTGTTTCGCGGCATCGCCTCGCGCGGACACCACGTCGCATTGTTGGGTCCTGTCACGGCCGAGACCGCCATATACGACAAGGAGGTTTCCAACCCGGAGACTCTTTCGGTCAGCCGATACGAGTTGCCGCATTTCAGCATTAGTCAGTACGACTTGAATGAATTTCTGCGCTTCCAGCAGATAGAGCACGATCAGATTCGAAAGATTTTGCCGGCTCTGATCGACCGCGTGAAGCCGCAGTTCGTCCTCAGCGCCCACGAAACTCTCGCCGGCGCCGTGAGCGAGATCGCGCACGCAAAAGGCCTGCCGTGCGCGTTGATGTTGCGCGGCAGTCCGACGTGGCAGATCGTGACGGATATCTATCCCGCGGATCGTACGCAACAGTATTTGCATCTCTATCGCACGGCCGACTTAGTCATCCCGGTGGGCAAGTACAAGCAAGTCGGTCTGGCGGCTCGCGGCGTCACCGACCTGCACCATATCCCCAACTTGCTCGATATCGAGATGTTCTCGCCAGGGCCAAAAGACAGGGAACTGCTTGACCGTTATGGCATCCCCCGCGACAGCATCGTGGCGCTCCATGCTTCGTTGATGCAATCGCGCAAACGCCCGCTGGATGTGATTGAGTCGGCAGTGATCGCACTGCCTCAGAACGAAAAGCTGATCTACCTGTTCTTGGGCGGAGGCGAACGCACGGGTGAATTGCAGCAAGCGGCGCGTGATCGAGGTCTCGGCGATCGAGTGCGCTTTGTCCGCGAGGTCCCGTACGAGCAGATGCCCGCTCACATACGGCTCGCGGACATGGTCGTGCTGGCGTCGGAGGGCGAGGGCATCGCTCGCGTCTACGTCGAGACTCAAGCGTGCGGGCGGGTGTTGATCTCCAGCGACATTCCGGCGGGGCGCGAGGTGATTGAACACGGACGCAGCGGACTGTTGTTTCGCACCGGCGATCCAGCGGATCTCGCGACACAAGTCTTGCGAGCCTCCACGGACCAAGCCCTGCGCGAGAGCATCGGCGCGGCAGGATTGGAACGCGCCAAACATCACGACATCCGGCGGGTGATCGACAGCTATATCGAGGCGCTGGGCGCCTTGCGCGAGCGGCATGCTACAACCCATGCGTGAAGCTCATTCCGCCGATTAGCTCCCGGCGGTGACGCGCAACGGGCCGCCCTCCTGCACTACAATCCCCAACAGAAGGGAGTCCCCATGCAATCACTAGCCCGCACTTTCGTCTTTCTCCTCTTCGCCTGCTCCCTGCCCGCCGCCGACCCGGACTGGGATGCGTTGGACCAGGAAGCGCTCCGCCATTTTCAAGCGCTCGTCCAAATGGATACATCCGACCCGCCGGGCCGCGAGCAGCCGGCGGCGGATTACCTCAAGAGAGTGTTGGAGGCCGAAGGGATCCCGGTGCAGACCTTCACCCTGGAGGACGGCCGCCCCAATGTGGTTGCGCGGTTGAAGGGGAACGGGTCGAAGCGTCCGTTGCTGATCATGGCGCACACCGATGTGGTGAATGTGGAACCTTCGAAGTGGCCCACGTTCGGGCCGTTCTCGGCGGCGCGCGAAGGCGGCTATATCTACGGCCGCGGCACGGTCGACGACAAAGATAATCTCACGGCGTCGTTGATGACCATGCTGGTGCTTAAGCGCACCGCCGTTGAGTTGGACCGCGACGTTATTTTCTTGGCCGAGTCCGGAGAAGAAGGCAACATCCATGTCGGTGTCGCCTACATGGTGGCCGAACACTATCCCGAAATCGAGGCGGAGTTCTGCTTGGCCGAGGGCGGCGGCGTGGTGCGCCGCGCGGGCAAGCTCGTCAGCATGAACGTAGCCACGGCGGAGAAGGTGCCCGCGCGAGCCAAGCTCGTCACGCAGGGCACCGCGGGACACGGTTCGGTGCCGCTCGATAACAACGCCATCGCCCGTATCTCGCGGGCCGTCGCGGCGGCCGCCGCCTGGCAGACGCCGATGAAGCTGAACGACACCACGCGCTACTACTTCGAGCGCTTGGCGGCGATCAGCGATCCGGAAGCCGCCGCACGGTATAACGGCCTCTCCCATCCGGACAGATCAGCGGCCATCCAGGAGTACTTGAGGCTTAACGAACCGTCGCACTACTCCATGTTGCGAACGTCGATTTCGCCGACGATGATTCAGGCGGGTTACCGCATGAACGTGATTCCCGCTCAGGCCGAAGCCACGCTCGATATCCGCGCCGTGCCGGACGAGAACATCGAGGAGTTCTTCGCTGAATTGCAGCGGCAGGTCGGCGAGGGCGTGAAGATCGAGCAGTACCCCATGTCGCGCCGTCCAGTGGCGCCGTCGCGGGTCGACACCGTCGCTTTCAGCGTGCTGGAAGAGTTGCAGAAAGAGCTTTACCCGGGCGCGGTCACGTTGCCCGCCATGCTCAACGGCGCAACCGATATGGCCCTGCTGAGAGAACGGGGCGTGCAGTGCTACGGCATCGGCCCGCTAGGCGACGATGAAGATCGCGCCAAGGGATTCGGAGCCCACTCGGACCAAGAGCGAATCCTCGAAGCGGAACTGTATCGCTTCACTCGCTTCCACTATGAAGCGGCGAAGAGAATCGCGACGCGGTAGCGGCCTATGCCGCTGACGACAGCCCGGTGATCAGTTCGGCGATCGAGCCGCATACTCCTGTCGGCGCGAACGGGTAGTTGGCTAGATCTTCGGCTTTGGTGGAGCCAGTCAGCACCAGAATGCTCTTGAAGCCCAAGTCGGTGGCCCCGCGAATATCAGTCTCCATGGTGTCGCCGATCATGGTGACTTCGTCCGTGCGCAGGCCGATCTTCTTGCGCGCGAGCCGCATCATGAACGGGTTGGGTTTGCCGACGTGATACGCTTTGCGCCCCGTCGCGGATTCAAGCAAAGCGGCGATGGCGCCGCATCCGGGGCGCGGGCCTGCATCGGTCGGGCACCAGGTATCGGAGTTGGTGGAGATCAAATGGGCGCCGCCGGCGATGAGGCGGTGCGCCTTCTCCATCATTTCGAAGTTCATCGAGCGGCCTTCGCCGACGATGACGTAATCGGCGACCTCGCTGCTGATGGCGTAGTTGACGGCGTTCAAAGCGTTCAGCATTCCGCCTTCGCCGATGACGAATGCGGCGCCTTTCGGCTTCTGCAATGAGACGAACTCGGCGGTTGCGAGGGCCGACGTGTAGACATGCTCGTTGGAGGTCTCGATGCCGAACTTCTTGAGTTTGGCGACGACGTCCAACTGCGTGTAGGCCG
>CAMPKL010000486.1 GCA_946887065.1 uncultured Bryobacterales bacterium | reverse complement strand
CCGTAGGCTCGCCCAGGCCTAAGGAGAGCGCGGCCGCGAACGCATCGCCCGAGGCGGAGAGCGAGGCGGCAAAGCGGGCTCTGGCAGATCCGGACGTGAAGGCGTTCCAGGAGCGCTTTCCCGGCCAGATACGAGAAATACGTAACTTGAGAGAATATTCATCATGAAACTTCCAGGCGGCGGCAACATGCAGAAGATCATGGCTCAGGCTCAGCAAGCCCAAGAGCAACTCAAACAGGAGATCGCGAAGATCCGCGTCGAAGCTTCGACCGGCGGCGGCATGGTGACGGTCAAGATGGACGGCAGCAAGCAGGTGCTTGCGGTCGAGATCGATCCCGAGGCTGCTGAAGACGTCGAGATGTTGCAGGATATGATTCGCGGAGCCGTCAACGAGTGTTCCAAACGCGTTGACGAAGAGTCCCAAGGCAAGATGCAGGGTATGTTGAGCGGAATGGGCTTGCCCCCGGGCATGTTCTAGACCACCTGTATGAATCCCGATCTGGCCGAGCCGATGTCCCAGTTGGTGGACGAACTGAAGCGCTTGCCCGGAGTCGGGCCCAAATCCGCGCAACGGATCGCCTTTCACCTGCTGGGAGTGAATCGCGAAGAAGCTCAGCGGCTAGCGGACGCCGTGACGCAGATGCGGGAGAAGATCCAGCTCTGCGTGCAGTGCAACAACATCGCCGAAGGCGACCTTTGCCCGATCTGCCGCGATCCGAATCGAGACCGCACCACGGTCTGCGTGCTTGAGCAGCCCAACAACATCATGGTCGTCGAGCGGACACGGCAATACAACGGCCTGTACCACGTGTTGCACGGGGTCATTTCCCCGCTGCGCAACATGGCCCCGGAAGACCTAAAGGTGAAGAACCTTTTGGAGCGTCTCAGAGACGGGGAAGTGGAAGAGATCATTCTCGCCACAAGCCCGACGACCGAGGGGCAAGCGACGGCGGCGTACTTGATCCGGCTGTTGAAGCCGCTAGGGGTCACCGTGAGCCGCATCGGCATGGGCATTCCCGTGGGAAGCGAGTTGGAGTTCATCGATGAGGCGACGATGGTCGAATCGATCGAGGGGCGACGGAAGGTTTAAGGGCTTAGGTCCGGCGCCTGCCTGCGATCGTCTCCGCGCTGACTCCGAGCTTGTAGGCCGCCAGGCATCCCATGTTGGTCATGGCTGCATTGAGAGTGCCCAATCTTCTCCAGCGGCGCGCTGACGTTACCGCCTCCGCGTCGGCGACTTCGATGCGTCCCACTTTCTTGAGGCGGCGGACCAGCTCGTAATCCTCCAGGATCGGTAGGGCGGGGAAACCTCCGATCTGCGCCAACAGGGCGGCCCGGACGAAGATCGCTTGATCTCCGTACGGCAATTCGAAAACGCGGCAGCGCCAATGGACCATTCGTTCGATCCAACGGAAGCGTGCTCCCGGTTCATCGAGCTTAAAGCGAAAGGCTCCGCCGGCTACTTGTGGACGGCTCAAGATCCGGGCGACGATCTGGGGATAATTCTCGGGGAGCCGCGTATCGGCGTGGAGGAAGACGAGCCATTCGCCCCGCGCGCGCTCGGCGCCGAGGCGTTGCTGGAGTCCCCGGCTCGGTGAACTGGTCAGGACGGTCGCTCCGGCCCGGCTGGCCAGTTCCGCCGTGCGGTCCGAACTGCCGCCGTCGACGACGATGACTTCGTGCGGCTTGGCGCGGCGTACGGTCTCATCCGCGCCGCCGATAGGCTCCGCCTCGTTCAGGGCGGGAATGATGACCGAGAGAGTCACGCCGCGGGACTAGCGCCTCCAAGCCAACAGTTTGTCAAAGATGCTTTTTACGGTTGGGGTTAGACGAGTCCGGCTATAGGCGTCCGCGGCCTTCTTGATCGCCTCAGACTGGGTCGGGTAGGGGTGGATCGTTTTGGCGATCGTGGAGAGCCCAGCCCCGGCGTTCATGGCTAAGGTGATCTCCGAAATGCTTTCGCCCGCATGGCGCGACACCATCGTAGCGCCAAGAATACGGTCCGTCCCTTTCTTGACGTGGACCTTGAGGAAGCCCTCTGTCTCGCCTTCGAGGATGGCCCGATCAACCTGGCTCATCTCGATGCGAAACGTGTCGACCTGGATGCCTTTCTCTTTGGCGTCTTGCTCGTACATGCCGACGTGAGCGATTTCCGGGTCGGAGTACGTACACCAGGGGATAGTCAGCGCCCTCGTGCCGGAACGGCCGAAGAAAAGCGCGTTCTGAATGACGATGCGGGCCATCGCATCGGCGGTGTGGGTGAACTTGTAGGGGAAGCAAACGTCGCCGGCGGCGAAGATGTCGCTGTTAGTGGTGCGCAGCCTGTCGTCGACTTGCACGCCTTTTCGGGAGTCAAAGGCTACGCCTGCAGCGTCGAGGTTGAGGGTTTCGACGTTGGGTTGGCGGCCGACGCCGACGAGGACTTGGTCGAACTCTCGCTCGGCCGTCTGCCCTTCGTGCTCCAACACCAGAATGCGAACCTCGCCTTGGCGGCGCGCGGCGGTGATCTTGGCGCAGCATTCGATCTCGACGCCGTCCCGCTCCAACGAACGCTGGACCAGCTCGGCGGCGTCGCGGTCTTCGCGGCCCAGTATCTGCCGCGCTTGTTCCAGCAGAGTGACCTTCGAGCCGAGCCTAGCGAAAGCCTGGGCCAACTCGACGCCGATGGGACCGGCGCCGATTACAGCGAGGCGCGCGGGCCGCTCGGTAAGGGAGAAGACGCTTTCGTTGGTCAACACGCCCGCTTCGTTAAGGCCGGCAATGGGCAAGCCGGCCGCACGCGCCCCGGTCGCTATGCAAGCTTTGCTGAAGATGAGTTTTTTGCCCGCGACCGTGACCTCGTTTGGTCCGGTGAACTTTGCATCGCCGATGAAGACGTCGACGCCCAGGTCTTTGAAGCGCTGCGCGGAATCGTGCTTGCTGATCCCCGCGCGCAACTTGCGCATGCGTTCCATCACGGCGGCGAAGTCGATGACGACGCCTTTGGGAACGCGGATTCCGAAATTACCGGCATCCCTTACGTCCGCTGCCGCCCGGGCCGCACGGATCAGCGCTTTGGATGGGACGCAACCGACGTTGAGACAGTCGCCGCCCATCAGGTTGCGTTCGATCAAGGCGACTTTTCCTCCCAACCCAGCCGTGCCGGCGGCGGTCACCAGGCCGGCTGTGCCCGCGCCGATCACGACCATGTTGTAGCGTCCTGCCGGCTCGGGGTTGACCCAGTCGGGCGGGTGAACGTTCTGACCCAACAGCAGGTTGTACTCATCGAGCGGGTTCAACTCGGGAATGGCCTGAAGCGAGTCGCGGGGCTTCGTCATAGTGCTCACGGCTGTTCGTTCAGAGCCCAGTCGTATTCGATCCAGTCAATTTTGGGTTTCTTACCCGTGTTGAGGGCTTGCTGCAGAGCGGGCGAGTAACGCGCGGCATATTCCAACGGGGAACCGGCGACCTGTGCGAAGTCATCGCCGTACCAGTTGCAGAGCTGAGTGAGGCGAACCGTCGCGTCCCCTGGTTCGAAGCGGAACCAGCGTTGGCTGTCGTGAATCGATCTCGTTTGCTCTTCGAGCTGCTCGTTGATGCGGGAACCGACGTAGGCTTCCTGCCGCAGCTTGGGGCAGCCGACGGCGGCGCAGACCAAGGCGAAATGGATGCGCGGCTCAATGAACTTGGGCCGTATCTGCTCGTGTTCGATTTGATTCAGGCTGTAGGTTTTCCCGCCGATGACCCAGCGCACGGCGTCCCAACGCTGCTTGCTCGGGATGTCTTGAATCGACTCGACTGGATAATTGTCGAGGATCAGCTTCAGCGTG
>CAMPKL010000485.1 GCA_946887065.1 uncultured Bryobacterales bacterium | reverse complement strand
GCGGAGAGGCGGGCGGCGAACTGGTGGCCATGGGCACGCCGGAACATGTCGCGGCCTGCGAGAAAAGCTTCACGGGCAAAGAACTGGCAAAAATGCTGCTGTAATTGACGCGAATTTACAGCCGACGACTGCTAACATTGGCGCCGCAGGCATGGAATTCAATCCAGTCGATTTTCCGGGTCGGGACGCTCCGATTGACGCGGTGGCGCCACGCACGAACCTGTGGACTTTTGGTGATTTGGCCAAGTTTGTGCTCTTCTCCTTGGTGGCGACGATACTCTGCGCACTCGGGATCGTACTGGCTGTAACTGAAGCCTTCGAGGCTGCCGACGGGTATCTCGGCCTGGGCCTAGGCATCGACGCTGGCGTGGAGTACGCGACCGCTGCGTTGATGGCTGCGTATGCCGTACCTAGTCTGTGCTACGTGTACTACGTCATCGCGGTCAAGTACCGTCTACCTTTTTGGGATGCACTCGGCTTTACGCCGTTTCGGAAATCGATGTACTGGTTCCTGCTTCTCGGTGCTCTGATCGCATTCGCCGAGTTGCTGTTGGCCAGATTGCTCGGCATGCCGGAAGGCAATCCATTTGGATACTTCGCGAGCAGTCCAGGGCCCTATTGGCTATTTGCGACCGACGCGGTGTTCATAGCACCGCCTGTGGAGGAGATGGTCTTTCGAGGCTTCCTTTATCGTCCGCTCGAACGTAGCCTGGGGGCGGCCGGCGCAATCGGCGTGACCGCAGTCGGCTTCGGGTTGATTCACTGGCCTCAAAGCTGGCAGATCGCGTTCTTTATGACGCTTGCAGGGATCTGCCTAGGAGTTATGCGTTGGAAGACGGGATCGCTTTGGCCGCCGATTCTGATGCATGCAGGGGCGAACTTCGTCTTCGTGGTCCCGTTCGGTTTGGAGAACTTCGTCTGAAGTCAAGTGATGTGACCCGGGGCTTGCGCCGCCGGGCTCGGGTTGGCGAAGGTTTGCCACGACCCGTTGGGCGCTTGGGTTTGGCGACGGAGGCTCGCTGCTAGGATAGAAGCTTCCCATATGGAATCCGAGCCGTTTGATCCGCAGCCTTCTCCCGCGCTGCCAGAGGATATCTCCCCCCCCGCTCCGCCTCGGCGGGACATGTGGTCCTACTGGGACCTGGCCGGGTTCTTGGTCTTCGCTGCCGTTGCGCTAGCCGTGTGCGCCGGGCTGGCGGCGGTGTTGAGCGCCATGCTGAGCAATTTCTTTGGAGTGAGCGCGCCGCTAACGGAACCGCCTTACCTGGTGTACTGGTCGCTCGGCATTCAAGCGTTGTGGTGGGCGCTGATCTTTTGCTTCATTTTCTATATCGTCGCTGTTAAATACCGGCTGCCGTTTTGGCAAGCGCTGGGTTTTTTGCCGTATCGCGCGCCGGCGGGCTGGTTCGTTGGTGCGGGTTGTTTGTTGGCGTTGGCGGTCGGTTTCACTGGGCAGTTGATCGGCGCGCCGAGCGATACGCCCATGATGGACTTGCTAAAGGATCCGGATACGTTGTGGCTGATCGGAATCTTCGCGGTTCTGGTAGGGCCGGTGACCGAGGAAATCGGCTTTCGGGGTTTCCTGTTCCTGCCGATTGAACGAGTGCAAGGACCCATCGCCGCGATTCTGATCACGAGCTTAATTTTCGCCAGCCTGCACGGCGGCCAGTACGGTTGGTCGTGGCAGATTTTGCTGCTCTTGTTGGTGGCGGGCTTGTCGTTCGGGTTCGTGCGCTGGAAGACAGGTTCGCTATGGCCGCCGATTGTGATGCACATCGCTTACAACGGGCTGCAGTTCGGGGCGTTCTTTATCGCCGAGAAGTACGGAATTGAAAAGGTCGCCCCCTGAAACGGCGGGCCGGAAAGAGGTTTATGGTTAAGACGATCGAATGGACGGATGCGGGCGTGGTGATGATCGACCAGCGCATTCTGCCCACGGAAGAGACATACATCACTTGTAAGAACTACCTGGAAGTAGCCGATGCGATTCAGACGATGGTGATTCGCGGCGCGCCGGCGATCGGCGTGGCGGCGGCGATGGGTTTTGCGATCGGCGTACAGAAAGCGTCTGATGAGAACCTGGATGCGCAGGTCGAAGAAATCTCGAAAGTTCTCGCGGCGACGCGCCCGACGGCAGTCAATCTGTTCTGGGCGATCGAGCGAATGAAGAGGCTGTATGCCGTGTTGCAGCAGCAAGGAGTCCAACTGCCGGCGTTGCGTCAAAGATTGATTGACGAAGCGAAGGAAGTGCTGCGGGACGACATCGAGATCAACAAGGCGATGGGCCGCCATGGAGCGGCGCTGTTGCCGCACGGGGCCACGGTGATGACGCACTGCAACGCGGGCGCGCTGGCGACCGGCGGCTACGGTACGGCGCTGGGCGTGATTCGGGCCGCGGTGGAGAGCGGCAATCCGGTTGCGGTGATGGCCAACGAGACGAGGCCTTTCATGCAAGGGGCCCGGTTGACCGTGTGGGAACTGCAACAGGATTCTATTCCGGTGACTCTACTCACAGACAACATGGCGGGACACACTTTGCGCTCGGGCAAAGTCGGCGCCGTGGTGGTCGGCGCGGACCGCATTGCCGGCAACGGCGACGTGGCGAATAAGATCGGCACCTACTCGGTGGCGGTATTGGCGAAAGAGAACAACGTACCGTTCTACGTTGCTGCCCCGATTTCGACGTTGGACTTGAGCCTGACGTCGGGCGATCAGATTCCCATAGAACAGCGTGCTGCCGATGAAGTGACGCACATTCGCGGGCAACGGATCGCGCCGGCCGGAACTCAGGTGATCAATCCTGCGTTCGACGTGACTCCGAATAAGTACGTGACGGCTATCATCACGGAGAAGGGCGTGGCGCGGGCTCCCTTTACCGAATCGTTGAAAGAGCTAGCGCAGTCGTAGATCGAATCGTCCATGGATGAGATTCTCAACCAGTTTCCTGTTGAAGCCGTCCTAGATTTCGGCGCCAAAGGCCTCCGCTTCATCCTGATTTTGGCGTTTGCAGCGCTGCTGTCACGGATCGTGGCTCGCGTCGTCGGCCGGCTGGTCGCCCGCATAGCCGCCGATAACGGTGCAGGCGACGGCTTACGGGCTCTGGAGTCGAAGAAGCGCGCCGACACGTTGATCAACGTCGCTTCCCGGACGGCGACAATCGCGCTTTGGGCCGTCGCCATCGTGATGGCCCTGAGCGAAATTGGATTCGACGTGGGGCCGCTGCTGGCCGGCGCCGGCGTGGCCGGTATCGCCATAGGTTTCGGCGCGCAGAACTTGGTGCGGGATTTTTTTGCCGGGTTCTTTATTTTAACCGAGAACCAGATACGTATCGGCGACGTGGCGGTCATCAATGGGCAAGGCGGGTTCGTCGAGCAGTTGAATTTGCGCACGACGGTGATCCGCGATTTCGCCGGGGATGTCCACATCATCCCCAATGGAGCGATCACGCAACTGGCCAACAGGACGCGGGAATATTCGTTCTCTGTTTTTGACATCGGCGTGGCCTACAAGGAAGACGTCGATGAAGTGATGCGAGTGATGGAGGAGGTCGGCGCCGACTTGCAAAAGGACGAGACGATCGGTCCGATGATTTTGGAGCCGATTCAGATTGTGGGCGTTGACCAGTTTGCCGAATCAGCCGTCGTGATTAAAGCGCGCATCAAAACAACGCCGATCCAACAGTGGGCCGTGGGCCGAGCGTATAACCGGTTGCTGAAGATCCGTTTCGACGCGGAAGGGATCGAATTTCCATTCCCTCACCGAACAGTGCTCATGCACAACGAAGACCAGGGAGACGAGCTCCGTAAGAT
>CAMPKL010000484.1 GCA_946887065.1 uncultured Bryobacterales bacterium | reverse complement strand
CCCAAGACTGCGCTTCTTGGTTCCAATAGGTGAAGTCCAACCGGCGCTTGCCCTCCAACATCGCGGCGCTCAGCACAACGCCATGCAGGCCAAACCCCAACGGCTCCGATTCCTTATCAGCGACCTGCTGCCATCCATCAAGGCCAAAGCGCAGTCGAAACGAGAAGGGCAATTCGATACGCACGTCGCGTTCTCGCCGGAGTGCGGCGATTGGCATGTCCGGACGCCAGTGCCACAGACTCGGTTTCAGTTTGTTCGCCTCACGATGCTCCCGTACCGCGGCCAGTTGCTCGATCGGCTCCCCGCTAGTGCGAGCGGCAACTAACTTCAAGAATTCCGAATGCGCCCAGACCAACGGCATCGCGCTTCCGGTCGGCGTCCCGGGTTTTACGGCAGCAGGCGCCTCCAGGTCCCACACCTGCTCGGGCATCAGACCCCACCGCCCTGTCAGCTTCCTCATCGCCTCCAGATGCGGCGTTGGATCCTCGCCCCGCAGCAGAGCGTAGTGTCCCGCCTCGCCAGTGAGCAAGGGCCAAAGACGGCCCTTGCCTTGTTCGTCGTACGGGCTGCCGTCTTCATGCTCGCCGTAGCCGTCGTGCGTGTACCGGTAATAGGCGCGCCCGTTGTCCGTATCCACGCCCAACTCTGAATCCACCACCTTCCAGGTCGCAAGCAGCTTCGGGTCATCGGCAGACCGCAGCCCTAGTAGCGCCAGGGTCAGAAACTCCAGGCTAACGATCTCTTCCGGCGGGTACATCTTGCCGCCGGAATTAGCAATCAGGATGGGCTCGCTGCGGCCTTCGAGAACGCTAGCCGGATTGATGCGAACGTAGTGACCTTCCACGTCGTACCGCCGCGCGAGCTCCGTGTGTTCTACATAGGTCCAGTCTTCAAGCCGCTCGTCGAAATAGTCCGCGATGGACAGCGCGAAGTCCCGCTCGGCTGCATCGTCCAGAAATTGCGCCGCCGCAATCAGCGCCGCGATCTGCACCCCCAGCGTGCAAGGGCTTAAGCCGCTCGCTTCTTCCCAACGGTCTTGCGGCGTCACCGGACCCTGTCGCACGAGAAACCCGACGGCAAGGCGGACCATCTGTGCAATGCCCGACAGCCCGTTCATCTGGCCCAGTTCATGCAACTTACCCGCAAGCAAGATGGGGAACGCGGCCTCATCGATTTGAATGCCAGTCCAGTAGGGCGTGCCGTCGGGATAAAAATTCTGCGACCAATACCCCGCCTGATGCTGCGTCGCCGCGAGATACGCCAACATCCGTCTCGCCTCTTCGTGCTGGCCGATGGCCAACATCGCAAAGCCGGTCTCCACACAGTCACGCGGCCAGACAAGATGGTATCCGCCAAGCGAGTCGCGAGCATTCCCCCACGGCACGCTTAGGCTGGCAACCGAGGCGCCGGGATACGTCCGGTCCTCATGCATCTTCAACACCGCGGCGCTCAAGTGAGCATGGCGTAGGATGGCGTCGTCGGTGTCCGCACACGGCATGTCGCGGCTCCATTGGCGCCAGCCGCCCAGGGCGCGTTCGCGAATCGGTTCGAAGCCGTCGTGCAACGCACTGAACGCTAACGTGCGGGCGCCGTTGGAACTTCCGCTAAAGGCCAGCGCCAGCACGCCCTCGTTCTGGGCCAGCTCCCCCATGAGAGCGACATTGCCTTCCGCGGCACGCCTGTAGGTCCAACTCATGCGCCCGTTCGCGGCAAAGTCCTGCCAGCCGTCAGACGTTCCGACGTAACCCGCACTGCTCTTCGAGAAGCCGCCGCTCGCAGCCAGGCAGAGTGCGTGGCCCTCGTGCTGCGAGTAAAGTTCGCTGTCGACCCAGGCCGTGTTCGAACGCCCCTGAGCGCCAAGCCGCGGCGCCAGCAGCGCGTACAGGCGGAAGCCCTCCCCCTGCAACCGATGCCGCAACAAGACGCAGTCGCGCAGGTCATCGCACAAGACCTCAAGCGTCAACTCGAAGCCCGGTCCCTTGTGGCGAATCACGGGAAAAGGGACAAACGGTTCGGGGACTTCAATGTCGTACTGGTCCAAGCGCTTGAGCTCGAACCAGCCGCTCTCACCGGCTACGATAAACCCCAGATCCCGTATCTGGGCATGCCCCGTTGTCGGCCAATAGACTTCGTTGAGTATGCCCCGCCCGATCGTCGCCCACACGCGGCTTGGGCCAAGCGCGGAAACGACAAGATCCTTTGCGCTGGAAGCCCATGTAGGGTCAATTCCGGGACTTCCAGGAGCGTCGCTGCCGCCATTCATTCGTGCCTTCGATTTTGCGGCTAAAGACTCAGCCCGTCAAATTGACGGCACGGCGTCCCCTTTCGGCAGCAATTTAGGGGGATAGTAGCTGGGCGCCGAGCAGATCGAAATGAAATCCGCGCCAAAGTCGCCGAAGACCTTCACGCCCTGCCCAGTTATCTGGAAGTGCCGATGCTCGGTCTCGTCCCGATCAACGCCTTTCTGCTCAAGTCGCGCCAGCCGGTTCTCGTGGACACAGGCATGGCTGCCGACAGCGCCGCATTCTTGGAGTCCCTGCGCAACGTCATCGACCCCAAGGACCTCAAGTGGATCTGGCTGACCCACCCCGACCCCGACCATATCTGCAGCCTGCACGAGCTCCTCAACGAGGCGCCTCAGGCCAAAGTCATCACCACTTTCCTCGGCTTCGGCATCATGGGGCTGATCAAGCCCCTGCCGATGGACCGCGCCTACTTCCTCAACCCCGGACAACACATCGATCTAGGCGACCGCACGTTAACCGCCGTGGCGCCGCCGACGTTTGATAGTCCGTGCACCACCGGCTGCTTTGACTCGCGCTCCAGCGCCTTCTTCTGCGCCGACTACTTCGGCGCCGTCCTGCCCGCGCAGGCCCAAGAGGCCGCGGCGATCCCCGCCGAAGACCTACGCCAGGGCCAGCTACTGTGGGAATCCATCGACCATCCCTGGATTCATAAAGTCGACCGGAACAAGTTCGCCGGCGATCTGGAGGCGATTCGCCGCATGGACCCGCGACACATTTTGAGCGGCCATCTCCCGTCGGCATCCGGCATGACCGCCTCGTTGCTCGCAACGATGGCCCTGACGCCCGACGCCGCGCCTTACGTCGGACCCGACCAGGCAGTCCTGGAACAGATCCTGGCTCAAATCAACGCCGCCGCTCTCCCGGACGCGCCATCCTAGTCAGCCGGGGTTGCCGTTGGACCATGGACTGGTGTCCATGGCGCGGGTGGGGATGTCGCCCCTTTCGAGGACTTAGCCCCCACAGAGGCGAAAGAATCAACAGCCCTGCGGCGCAAGCCCGGGGAACCGCGACAAACTCCCCAAGACCTATCAGCCCCCAACGGGAGCGGAGCAACGGCTACTCGACGTACGGGCTTAGGCGATCGCCGTCAATCGCACTTCAACGCCTGCAGTGGATCGATGCGCGTCGCCCGCATCACCGGCAGGTACGCCGCGACCATCCCGCCCAGCAACAGGATCCCCAGCGTTGCTGCAAAGTAGAGCGGGTCCGACGGCGTCACCTCAAACAGCAGCGACTCCAGCCACGTCGACAAGATAAGGGCCAACGGTCCTCCTATCGCGATTCCCAGCCCAACCATCGCCGCCGTCTCGCCTAGCACTAAACCCACAACCTGCGACCGTTGCGCCCCCACGCTGACGCGCACGCCAATTTCACGGGTCCGCCCGACAACTGAGTGAGAGATCAGGCCGTAGATGCCGACCAGCGCCAAGCCCACGCTCAATAGCCCGAACAACACAGACAGGAACGCCAACAAACGGTCCTGAGAAATCACCTTGTCGCGCAGCGCCTCGAT
>CAMPKL010000483.1 GCA_946887065.1 uncultured Bryobacterales bacterium | reverse complement strand
AACCCTCCTGTAGTCGACTTCGCCGATTGGCGGACCACCGTTCAACGTCGTCTTCTAACCCTAGTCTAAAAGCCTTTCACTATTCTAACCAGTAGACATATAGATGCTCAGTCATTGATAATTTCTACAGAACGACGAGACTGAAGCGTCTTGCCCAGATAGCCGGATGCCTCCAGGCGATCGAGCAATAGATGAAAATACACGAGACCGGAGTAGCCGTTCCAACGAGCCAGAACGCTCCGGACTCCTTCGTAGTCGAGACTCTTTGTCAGGTGCAGCCAGCGTTGCAGGTTGTTGCGTGCGCCGACGTCGTCTCCTGGGAAGACATTCGTACGACCCAGGCCGCGCAGTAAGACATATTCCGCCGACCAGCGCCCCACTCCCCGCAGACCGCGGACGCGCTCGACAGACTGATCATCGGGTAGTTCCGCCAGCTCTTCCATGTCGAGGCGTCCCTCGGTGATCGCTAGCGCCAGTTCGATCATGGCACGACTCTTCTGCCGGCTGAACCCCAACTGCCGCAGATCTTCGGGGCGCAGCCCGGCCAGGTCAATCGGTCGCGGAAAGGAGTGGACGGCCATGGCGCCGTTTTGAAACGCGGGACCGTAAGTCACGGCCAGATCGCTGAGGAGGCGAATGCCTAGGGTCAATGTGAGCTGTTGGCACGCAATGGCGTTGATTACGCTCTCGAAGACGGTCGCGAAACGCGGCGGTTTCACGCCGCGAAAACGCCGCGAAAGCGCGCTCAACTTCCGCTGGCGTTCCGCAAAGCGGTAGTACGCCGTCATATCGACATGTGTGCCGAGCAACCGCTTCAGTGACGACTCCACCGCGGTTTGCACTGGATGCCGAAGCGGCTGCCCCTCCACTGCAACGCGAAGCCGCGGCGCCTGGGGCGGCCCGACCTGCATGACCGCGACTTCCAAGAGGCCGGACGGTAAGGACAATACCCTGCGATAAGTCTGTCCGTCCCAGCGGTCCACGGCGTTTTCCGGGCGACGGCGCAACGTCCAGGCAGTAAGATCCAACCGAAAGGGCGGCAGGGGGTCAAGGTGGAAAACGCTGCGGCTCACGGCGCCGCCCCCAGGCTCCCGAGAGCCTCGGCAGTTTGTCTCGATTGCTCGCTCAGCCGAGCGGTTCCTCGAATCTCGGACAGTTCGATCACGCAGGCAGACGCCCCTTGAGGCTGTCCGGCCCAAACGGCCCTGGCTCGCCTATTAACCTGCGGGCGGCGTCCACTTGATCCCAGACATTCCACAACAACACGCCGCGCACCCGGCCGTCACGCAGGTAGTAGACGACACCCTCGCGGAAGGGCTCGGTCCAATCCTCCACCATCTGCAGCCGGGCATCTACCTCGCCGACCGCCTCGAATCCCAGCTCGAACAGATCCGAGTAGAAGAAAGGAATGTGGTTATAAGAAACCGGCTGGCCAGTCATCGCCAGGCCCGCCAACCGGCCCATCGTGTTGGCGTTGTCTTCGTGTTCGACCCGTCGTCGCTGATTCAGGACGGGGCTATGAAAATTGGCGACATCTCCCGCCGCGTAGATGTCGGGGTGGCTCGTCCGCAAACCGCCATCCACATGAATCCCGTTTCCCACATCCAGTCCGGCCGCCTGGGCCAACTCGACGTTGGGTTGAATGCCAATGCCTGTCACCACGGCATCGGCCGTGATTTCTCGCTCGCCCGACCTGCTATCGGCTTGGATCTTGAGCACCGATCTGCCCTGGCGTATTTCCGCGCCCTCCACGCGCTCTCCGGGCAACACTTCGACACCCTTGTCGCGGTAGATGCCGTTCAGAAACTCCGACAGGCCAGCGGGGAAGATGCGGTTACCGATACCACTGCCGGGGAAAACCATCACCACCTCCTTGCCAGCCATGGCGAGAGCGGCAGCAATCTCCGAACCGATGAATCCGCCGCCAATGACTGCGAACCGCCGGCTCTGAGCGGTCAACGCCCGCAAGCGTTCGTAATCGTCCAGCGTTCGAAAATAGATGATGTGCTCGTCGCCGAAGGGCAGCCGGCGCGGAGTTCCGCCGGTGGCGAGCAGCAGCTTGTCGAAAGCGTAGACGGTCCCCTGATCATCGGTGACGCGTTTGTTCTCCGCGTCCAGGCGCTCGACCCTCCGCCCTAAATGGCGCGTCACACGCGGGCGGTCGACCTCACGCCAGATGCTCTCTAGGGGTTCGCCTTTCCAGAGCCCTTTGGACAAGGGCGGGCGGTTATAGGGAGGTTGCGATTCGGCGCCGATTAACCCAACCGAGCCGCCGGGGTCGCCCTTGAGGATGCCCTCAACGGCAGCAGCGGCAGTCATCCCGCCGCCCACAATCAGGTACTTAAAATGCTCCATACTGTACTCCTTTTGCTGACGGCTCCAGGTCGTCTTCGTGCGGTTCTTCAGATGTTGGCGAGGTCGCCGAAGTATTCATGGTCCTCGGCGTAGCCGCCTTGGCCCAGGCTAATCCCCATAAGGCTTTTGACGAATTCAAGGACTTGATCCACCTGAGCATCTTGAAGTTAAGCTGGTTGTTGCCGCGCCATCGCCACGAATCCCATGCCAACGAGACAGCGGACCGCCGGTCATTTCTTAGCCCGCTCGGGTCCCGGTTGGCAGGCTTCATTTCGGACGGTATTCCAGGATCTGTTTCAGGACCAGCGCCTCGTTGTGATGCTCATCCCGCGCGCCGTATACCAAGGTGACAGTATTCTTTTTGGCTTTTTCTTTCAACACCTGGAGAACCTCGTCGTTGTCGTGGACTTCCTTCCGATAGCGCGTCTGGAATTCCCTCCACTTGGCTGGATCATGACCAAACCACTTGCGCAATTCGGTACTCGGGGCCAACTCCTTCAGCCACAAATCCACTGCCGCACGCTCCTTGGTTAAACCGCGCGGCCAAAGGCGATCGACCAGGATTCGCAAGCCGTCCGCCGGGGAGGGCTCCTTGTAGATTCGTTTGAGCTTGATCATCGTGCTCGCCCTTCTGTTCAGGCAGGCCTACCGGTGGTGTCCTTCAGACGGGACGTCCCTTTCGGTCGGCTCCGGTCTTAGTCTAAGGGCTCCCTTCACTTCAATCCCATAGACATGAGACGATCATCCTGTTGATAATATCTACGGACGAGATACCGTGTGACTTGGCTCAACTACCATCACTTGCTCTACTTTTGGAAGGTCGCGCAGACCGGTTCGGTCACCGCAGCTGCAAAGGAACTACGGCTTGCTCATCCGACGATCTCGGCGCAGATTCGTACGCTCGAAAGGAATTTCGGGCATAAACTATTTCGGCAAGTAGGCCGGCGGCTGCAACTCACCGAAACCGGTCAACTGGTCTATCGATACGCGAACGATATCTTCGCCTTGGGCGAGGAACTTCAGCACGCCGTAGAAGGGCGGCCGGCTAGCGGCGGCATCAGCTTCAAAGTAGGCGTCACGGACGTGGTGCCCAAACCCGTCGCCTACCAGTTCCTCAAGCCGGCGCTCCAGCTTCCGGGTGTTCATCCGGTGATCTATGAGGGTAAGCCAGACGATCTAATGAATCAACTGGTGGTCCACGAATTGGATCTTGTACTTTCTGATTTCCCTTTGGGGCCGCAGTTCACGCTGAATGCTCATAGCCACCTGCTGGGGCAAAGCAAGGTGTCGCTATTCGGCGCCCCCAAGTTGATTAAGAAGTACGAGGGCGGCTTCCCGCGGTCGCTGAATGGTGCGCCATTTTTGTTGCCGACGAAGAATACGTCACTGCGCCGGGTTCTGAATCATTGGTTTGCGAGCAATCGAATTCAGCCGACGGTAGTCGCCGAATTTGAGGACAGTGAGCTATTG
>CAMPKL010000482.1 GCA_946887065.1 uncultured Bryobacterales bacterium | reverse complement strand
GTACAAGCCGACCGCATCGGAATCGCTCGTCGGCTCTCGTCCGAACGCCAAGCTTATGTGGTTCTTAAGGGCGCAGCCACGGTGATCGCCGCTCCCGACGGCCGCGCATTTCTCAACTCCACCGGCAGCCCGGGCATGGCCACCGGCGGCTCGGGCGACATCCTCGCCGGCATGATCGGCGGGCTCCTGGCCCAGTTCCCCGCGGTCGATCCTGCCCATGTGCTGTGCGGAGCCGTCTATCTTCACGGGCTCGCCGGTGAGCTGGCCGCTGCGGAATTGGGGGAGCAGGCCATGTTGGCAACCGATATCCTGAAATTCTTGCCTCAAGCCGTTCGCTCCGTGCAGCAGGCCTAGGCGGAAATACTGTTCGGCTCTCCCACAAATGGTCTACATCACCTCTTCTGCAGACGAGACCATCGCCGTTGGCCGCGAAATCGCCGCCCGCATTTCCGCGCCGCGGTTGATTCTGCTTGAGGGCGACCTCGGGGCAGGGAAAACCACCCTCGCCAAGGGAATCGTCAGCGGCCTCGGCGTCGCCAGTGAAGATGACGTTTCCAGTCCAACCTTCGCCTTGGTCCAAGAATACGGCCCAGGACCGCAGGTGTATCACATCGACCTCTATCGCCTCGATGGCGATCCCGATCTCGATACCCTGGGACTGGAGGACATCTGGGACAGCGGTGCCGTCGTGCTGATGGAGTGGGGAGGCCGCTTTAAGGCGCGCTTCCCCGGGAAGCCGATTGAGATTCGACTGCAACATCTAGAGGGCGATCAGCGCAAGATAGAAGTGGCCGGACTCACAACGGAGAGCCCTGTTTGAGCGAATCAGACATCCCGCGGTTCGAAGTCGTCGCCGAGTGCCCCCACACCCGCGCCCGCGCCGGCCTTCTGCACACGGCCCACGGCGTCATCGAGACCCCTGCCTTCATGCCCGTCGGCACCTACGGTTCGGTCAAGTCGTTGACGCCCAAAATGCTCCAGGACGACCTCGACGCCAAAATCATCCTGGCCAACACCTACCATCTTTATCTGCGTCCCGGGCCGGAACTGATCGCGCGCCTCGGCGGCCTGCACGGTTTCATGTCCTGGAACCGTGCCATCCTCACCGATTCGGGCGGATTCCAGGTCTTCTCCTTGTCCGGGTTCCGCAAGATTCGCGAGGAGGGCGTCGAGTTTCAGTCCCACCTCGACGGCTCCAAACATACCTTCACGCCCGAGTCTACCGTCGACGTCCAACGCGCCCTCGGCAGCGACATCATGATGGTCCTCGACGAGTGCCCCCCCTATGACGTCGACCGCGACTACGCCCGTCAGTCGATGGAGCGCACCGTCCGCTGGGCGCGTACCGCCTTCGATCACTGGCGGAACGGCGCTCGACCCGAAATCATCCCCAATCCTTGCCAGGCCCTGTTTCCCATTGTTCAAGGGGGGATGCATGCCGACCTGAGACGAGAGTGCGCCGCGCGGCTAGTCGAACTCGATGCCCCCGGCTATGCCATGGGCGGGCTATCCGTCGGCGAACCGCGCGAATTGAGCTACGACATGGTCGAGTCCACCGAATCCACGCTCCCTCGTGATAGGCCTCGCTACGTCATGGGCGTAGGGATGTTGCACGAGTTGGGCGAGTACGTCGCCCGCGGCACGGACATGATGGATTGCGTGTTGCCCACGCGCAACGCCCGCAACGGTTTCTTCTTCACCTCCGCCGGGCGTTTGGTGATCAAGAACAGCCGCTACGCCCACGACGACAGTCCGATCGATGAGTCCTGCTCGTGTTACTGCTGCCGTAATTTTACGCGGGCCTACTTGCGCCATTTGTTTTTGGCTAAGGAGATTCTTTTCAGCACTTTGGCCTCGCTTCATAACCTGCATGCGTACCTTGACACCATGCGGCGCATTCGCGAAGCTATACTAATTGGAAATCTTCCCGAGTCTTTGAGCCGTCTCCGCTCGATGGCTTCCGCCAGCGTCTGAGCCACCCCCGCTCTGCCAGACTGAACGAAGGGCGAACTGCAGATTAGCTAGAATGAACGGCGCTTCGAGTGCGTGAGACATGCGCTCGACGGGAAGGTAAAGTCATGGCTTGATGATCAGATGAATGCCTTAGCGCCATTTCCGGCCTTGTTGCTGCAGTCGACAGGTTCGACCGGAAGCATGCTCATCCCCATGATTGTCATGGTGGGCATCTTCTACCTCGTGCTGTTTCTGCCCATGCGGCGGCGTCAGCGGAAACTCGACAACCTCCTTTCCAATCTCAAGTCCGGCGACAAAGTCGTGACCAATGCCGGCGTCATCGGCGTCATCACCGGTCTGACCGATACCACCGTTACTTTGAGAGTTAAGCCCGATAACGTCAAGATTGAATTCGCGCGAAGCGCCGTCAGCGGCATCGCGGAAGAGGAAGACAAAGCATGACATCACGTCTGTGGTCTCGGCTGGCGATTACCCTCGCCGTCACGTTGGTTTGCTTGTACAGCATTTTTGGACTGCCGTCTTCGCTGGAAGAAGCCAGACAGAACGTATCCGAGAGGATTCCTCTAGGCCTCGATCTAAAGGGCGGTACGCATCTCATCCTTCAAGTCCAAGTACAAGACGCCATCCGCGCCGAGGCCGACGCCACCATCCAGCGGCTCCAGGAGGAGCTTCGCTCCTTGGGTATCGCCGCCGGGCCGATTAGCCGTAACGATCCGCAGTCCATCGAGACCGCCGACACAATCGAAATCACGGTCGCGGGCGTTCCCTCGGACCGCGCGGGCGACTTCCGCAATCTGATAGACACGGCCTATATCGATTGGGTAGCCACATCGGTCGATTCCAGCACTTGGAGTCTCAAGATGCGCCCCTCGGCACTATCGCGAATCAAAGGAGAGACCCTCTCCCAATCCATCGCCACCATCGAAAACCGCGTCAATGGCCTCGGCTTAACCGAGCCGGTTATCCAGCAGCATGGCCGGGCCGACCAAGACCCCGAGATTCTCGTCGAGATTCCGGGCGTCGACGATCCGGCTCGCGTCATACAGATTCTGCAGATGTCGGCCCAGTTGGAGATCCAGAAGGTTCTCGGAGGCCCCTATCTCTCTCGTCAGGCCGCCTTGGCGGCGAATTCCGGCGTTCTGCCGCCGAACAGCGAGATTCTCCCCCACCAAACCCGCGATGCGACCGGCCAGGCGGTCGACCAGTGGTACATCCTGGAGCGTACTTCCGTCGTCGGCGGCCGCGACATCCGCAACGCTCGCGCAACGCGGAACACGCAGACGGGACAATGGGAGACCGCCTTCACGCTGTCCCGCCAAGCCGGCGCTCGCTTCGGGCAGTTCACCTCGGCCAACATCGGCCAGCCGCTGGCGGTTGTGCTCGATAACCGCATCAAGAACGTGGCGACGATTCAAGGCCGCATCGATAGCGAGGGCGTCATCCAAGGTCTCAGCGGCGAGCCTGAAGCCAGTGATCTGGCCCTCGTCCTGCGCACCGGGTCGCTGCCGGCCTCGGTCGTGCCGCTCGAAGAGCGCACCGTCGGGGCGTCCTTGGGCGCCGACTCGATTCGCCAGGGCATCACCAGCTCCCTTTACGGCATGGCCATCGTGTCCATCATGATGCTGGTTTATTACAAGGCCGCCGGGCTCAACGCCAATGTCGCTCTGCTGTTGAACCTGATCATCTTGGTCGGCTGCCTGAGCGCCTTCGGCTTCACCCTGACCCTGCCGGGAATCGCCGGAATCGTCTTGACGATCGGCATGGCCGTCGACGCTAACGTGTTGATTTTCGAGAGGATCCGGGAAGAGCTGCGTTCCGGCAAGAATGTCGTGGCGGCGGTCAACGCCGGCTTCGGAA
>CAMPKL010000481.1 GCA_946887065.1 uncultured Bryobacterales bacterium | reverse complement strand
TCGGCACGGCGGGCGGGGAGTACGGTATTCGCGGATTCATCTCCGCATACGACGTGTAGACAGGCGCGGAAGCTTGGCGTTTCTATACGATTCCGGGGCCGGGGGAGCCGGGTCATGAGACGTGGGCAGGCGACTCGTGGATGACGGGCGGGGGCTCGGCATGGGTGACTGGTTCGTACGATCCGGAGTTGAACCTGACCTACTGGGGAGTCGGCAACCCGGCGCCGGATTGGAACGGCGACGTGCGTATGGGCGACAACCTTTATACGGATTCGGCGGTGGCGCTCGATGCGGATACGGGCGAATTGAAGTGGCATTTCCAGTTCACGCCGCATGATGAATGGGATTGGGATTCGGTGCAGGTTCCGGTGCTGGCGGATCGTGAGTTTCAAGGGCGCATGCGCAAGGTGATCCTGTGGGGCAACCGCAACGGGCACTTCTATGTGCTGGACCGGGCGACGGGCGAGTATTTGTTGGGTAAGGCTTTTGTCCAACAGACGTGGAACGACGGCTTGGATGAGAAGGGCCGGCCGAAGACGCGCAAGGATGCGGCGCCCTCCACGGAAGGAACGAAGGTGTATCCGGGGGTGCAGGGCGGCACGAACTGGTATTCGCCGTCTTATAACCCGTCGACGGGATTGTTCTATCTGTCGGTTTGGGAATACGCGAGCACGTATCACAAGAATCCTCCGACATACGCGGAGGGAAATCGCTACCTGGGCAGCGTACCGCGCAGGGTGGAAGGCGAACCGGGGTATGGAGCGATCCGCGCGTTGGACCCGGAGACGGGCGAGATGGAGTGGGAGTTCAAGATGGTGGAGATCACCAATAGCGGGTTGCTGTCGACATCGACGGGCGTGTTGTTCTCGGGCAGCAATGAAGGGCATTTCTTGGCTCTGGACGCCCGCAATGGGCAAGAACTATGGCGCACGAATCTGGGTGGGCGTGCGTACGCCTCGCCGATCACCTATACGGTCGACGGCGAGCAACAAGTTTCGATTGCTGCCGGCAATGCGCTCTTTACCTTTGTACTGGGCGAGTAGACGGGACTATTGCTCGAGCGCTGACAGGCCGATAAGGGTGCGGGGGATTGAACAAATGGACCCCGTGAATCCAGTACGGCTTTCCCGGATCTACGAGGACGTGGACTGGGCCGAGAAGCCGCGGCGATCGCGGCGCGGCGATAGGAAGCAGGACGAATACAGGTCCTCGAAACGGCCTCGGGAAGGGGCTTCGGACGAGAAGCCCGGCGAGGATACCTTCGAGCCTTCAGCACCCCCAGAGTGATCTCAAGTCGGCGTCTTCCTATGCTAAGGTCACAGCTATCGGCAGGGAAGGAGAACGCGTTGAGAAAGCTTGGGAAAGTCGCTGTATTGGGCGCTGGGACGATGGGTTCCCGGATCGCCGCTCACTTTGCGAATGCCGGCGTGGATTGTCTGCTGATGGACATTCCGGCTCCCGGAGGCGAGACTCCTCAGGCGCGCAATGCGATCGTCGAAAAGTCGCTGAAAGGATTGGCGAAATCGAAGCCGCCGGCATTTTTTACCGAGGGGGCGGCGAAACACCTGCGCGTCGGCAACTTCCAAGACGATCTGGACCGCGTGCGTGACGCGGAATGGATTATCGAGGTGGTGGTCGAGAAGTTTGACGTCAAGCGGCAATTGCTGGAGCAAGTGGACCGCTTGCGCCAGCCGGGATCGCTGGTTAGCTCGAATACGTCGGGGTTGCCGATCGGCAAGTTGGCGGAAGGACTTTCCGATGATTTCCGCAAGCATTGGCTGGGGACCCACTTCTTCAATCCGCCGCGGCACATGCGGCTGGTGGAACTGATTCCCACGCCGGAGACGCTGCCGGAAGTGACGGCTTGGGCGCAGGATTTCTGCGACAAACGGTTGGGCAAGGCCGTGGTCTTCGCCAAGGACCGCCCGAACTTCATCGCCAACCGAATCTTCTTGTTCTCGGTGATGCACACGCTGAAGACGATGCGTGAGCAGGGCTTGACGGTGGAAGAGGTGGATGCGCTGACCGGGCCGCTGGTGGGGCGTCCGCGCATGGCGACGTTCCGGCTGGCGGACTTCACGGGCATCGACATTTGCTTGTATGTGGCGAGCAATTTGTACGAGTTAGTGCCGGACGACGAGCGCCGCGACGTGTACATTCCGCCGGACTTTTTGAAGCACATGGTGGAGCAGGGCATCGTCGGCGACAAGGCGGGCCAAGGCTTCTACAAGAAGGACTACAAGGCGCCGGGCGGACGATTGGTGATCGATTTGGACTCGCTGGAGTATCGCGAGATGAAGACTCCGGAATGGGAGTCGGTCTCGGCGGCGAAGCGATTGCCGACGGTTGTCGATCGGGTCAAGGCCATGATCGGCGCGGACGACGCGGCCGGGCGGTTCATCTGGACGACGTTGAGCGAGTTGTTCCTGTATGCCGCAAATCGCATACCGGAAGTGTGCGATGACATTGTTTCGATCGACCGCACGATGACGGCCGGTTTCAACTGGGAGCGCGGCATCTTCGAAATCTGGAATGGCCTGGGCGTTCGCGAGACGACGGAGCGGATGACGAGGGAAGGCAAGGAATTGCCGCCGCTTGTCGAGAAGGTGTTGGCGTCGCCTTCGCAGGCTTTCTACGGCAGCGGCAACGGGCAGCCGACGTATTTCGATTTTGCTTCCGGCGGACAAAAGACGATCCCGGCGCAACCGGGCGTGATCGACTTGAGGCGGGTCCGGGGCGCGTCGAAGCCGGTGGAGTCCAACGCGGGCGCGAGCCTTTGGGACATCGGCGACGGCGCGGCGCTGCTGGAATTCCATTCGAAGGCGAACGCGCTGGACCAGAACGTTTTCGAAATGCTGGCGCGGTCGGTCGAGATCGCCGAAGAGCGCTTCGAAGCGCTGGTGATCGGCAATCAGGGCGAGAACTTCTGCGTTGGGGCCAATCTGCAGATGATCTTGGGCTTGGCCATGGCCAAGAACTGGGAGGAGATGGGCCGGCAGATCAGCCGGTTGCAGCAGCTAGTCCGCGCGCTGAGGACTTCAAACAAGCCGGTGGTCGCGGCGATTCACGCGAGGACGTTGGGCGGCGGTTGCGAGGTGGCCTTGCACTGCGACCAAGTGCAGGCAGCGGCGGAGACTTACATCGGACTGGTGGAAGTCGGCGCCGGTTTGATTCCAGCGGCGGGCGGTTGCACGGAGACGTTGCGGCGATATACGAACCCCATTGGGGCGGACGGCGATTTGGAAGGGGCGACGCGCTCGGCCTTTGAAATGATCGGCACGGCGAAGGTTTCCAACAGCGGGCCCGAGGCGAAGGAGATGCGTTATCTGACGCAGGCGGATGGGATCACGATGAACCTCGACCGGCTGCTGGCGGACGCGAAGCAGGCCGCGTTGGGATTGGCGACGGCCGGGTATGAGCCGTTCGAGGAGACGGACGTGTTGGTGGGCGGTAAGGGCGTGAAGGCGGCGATGGAACTGGGCGTCTGGATGATGAAGCAGGGCGGCTATGCTTCGGACCACGATGTTCTGATTGGCAAGAAATTGGCCCATGTGCTGGCTGGGGGCGAGCTGACTTCGCCGTCGATGGTGTCCGTTGACTACATGCTGGGGCTGGAACTCGAAGCGTTCTTGAGCCTTTGCGGCGAAGAGAAGACGCAGCAACGGATCGAGAGCTTACTCAAGACCGGCCGTCCGTTGAGGAACTGAGCGCATGGAGACGAAGGCCAAGAGCGACGGCGCCTCGGCGGGCATTGTCGATGTGGCGGTGCTCGACGACGATCAAGATTTTCTCCAGTACATGGAGGATTTTCTATCGGACGAAGGGATCTATCG
>CAMPKL010000480.1 GCA_946887065.1 uncultured Bryobacterales bacterium | reverse complement strand
TGCGGGACGGCTGGTGAGATGTGCTCTCCATGTTCGGGCACGACCGACGTGTGCTGCTTTGTGCCCGGCTGGAAGCCCGAGAACGGGTATTTCACGCCGCGCTTGGTGACCGGGTTGCTCCAATCGCAGGCGCCGCCGACAATCTCGCTGTACTCATCCCAGGCCTGATTCCAAGCGGCGATCGCGTGGTGGAAGAACACCATGCCCTTGCCGGATTTCAGCAGCGCTTCCAAACCGTCTTGCGCCTCCTGCGGCGGCTTTTCGAAGCCCATCGTTCCGTCGGCGAGCTTCATCTCGCGGCGTCCCATGGCGTCGAAGTAGACGAACACGTCAAACGGCTCCGCCATTTGCGGATCCCAGAAGGCCTGTGCGGCGGGCTGTTCGACGTGAGTCCAGGTAATCGTCTCGCCGAGCGCGTCGAAAAGGTTGAAAAAATTCTCGCGGTCAAAGGCATGACCCTTGGTGACGAGAAGTACCTGGATGGGTCCGCTGCCGCCCTGTGTCATGCGGCGGCCTTGCGCTTGCGCTTCAGGCGCCAAAGGAACAAGCAATGCGGCAGCGAGGGCAAATGCGGACGCCGCGGCGAAGAACCGGGTGAGTATCGAACGAGATCGCGTCATGGGGCTTCTCCTAACCAATAGTGGGTGTTTCGGTTGTGGCCGCGCGAAGCGCTTCGCGCGGCCAGGAAGGCGCTATTTGAAGATCTTCGCCGGGTTGGCTTTCGCCCAGGCCAGACCTTCTTTCGAAGCGGTCCATCGAATCGCGTTCTCCATCAGCCGACGGAAGTTCGCGTTCGACCAAGCCACGTCGTCGTGACCGTGTTGGATGTAGACGATGGGGCTGTTCTCGGCGGCTTTATACCAGGCGGTCATGTTGCTGCCGGGAGGGTGGTTCCAGGTCGGCTCGCGGCGCATGCCGATCTCAAACTCCTTCGTCGTCGGGACGAAATCGGTGCGCAACAGCGGATGAACCTTGTCTTCCAGCATGGGAGCGAGGTAGGTTTCGTCGACGATGTCGAAGCCGTCAGTGAGGCCGGCCACGACGGGGTGATTCTCTTCGCCGGGCTCAACCGTGATGTGCTCGAGCGTGTTGGGGCGATAGCCGGAGAAGGGGTATTCCTTGCCGGAAACGTTCTTGATCGTGCGGCCCCAATCCGCGGCGCCGCCCATGACCTCGATGTACTCCGGCCAAGTGTGAACCCAAGACGCCAGCGCGTGATGGAAGAACACCATGCCCTTGCCTTGCCGGAGCAGCGCGGCCAGGTTTTGCTTCATCTTTGCGCTGGGGACGATGTCGTTCGGCGTGCCGTCGGCGTTGCGTCCGCCGCGGCCGGCCATGTCGTAGTAGACGAAGACGTCATAGTCCTTGGCGAGTTCGGGGTTCCAAAATTCCGTCGCCGCAGGATGCTCCACGTGCGTCCAGGTGATCGTCTCACCGAGCGCGTCGAACATTTCAAAGAAATTCGCACGATCGAAGGCGTGCCCTTTGGTGATCAACAGGACGCGGATGTCGCCAGTGCCTCCCGGGGTGTTGCGCCGCTGAGCTTCAGCAGGTTTCGCTAACGGCAGCGCGGCCGCGGCTGCGACCGCACCGGCCGCTACGAGATCGCGGCGAGAGAAGCCGCTCGAGGGCTTCCGCGACGAGGGTTTTTCTTTATCCATATTTCACTTGCCTCCTGCC
The DNA here is from genome assembly GCA_946887065.1 of uncultured Bryobacterales bacterium. Next base: position 2,156 of record CAMPKL010000480.1, on the reverse strand, counting down.
GCGCCAACACGGACGGCTGTGGAGACACTAGCATAAACCATCGGTCACACGGGACCGTCTTAGTGCGGGATTTCACATTCGACAGGACTTGTTTTCAGCGTCGCCGCGGCCCATCCCGTGCAAGCCAACGCGTCAGAAGCTAGACTGATACGGACGGGGTTTTGCGGCCTACGCGTGTTGCGCCTGATCGCTCGATCCATTACGATTTGTCAGGTTCCCGAGGGCCGGTTCGCCGCGCGCGCACCCTGGATTCCCTGCGCTGGCGCGCCTTTTCGCCTGACCGAGTTTTTGCTGAGATAAGGAGAGTTTCGAATGGGTAAGAAGATTCTGATGCTGGTCGGCGATTTCGTCGAAGATTACGAAGTGATGGTGCCTTTCCAGGCCCTGCAGATCCCCGGACACACCGTCCACGCGGTTTGCCCCGACAAGAAGGCCGGCGACACCGTCCGCACCGCCATCCATGACTTCGAAGGCGATCAAACTTACAGCGAGAAGCCGGGTCACAACTTTGCCCTGAACGCGACCTTTGCCGACATCAAGGCGTCGGATTACGATGCGCTGTGCATCCCCGGCGGACGCGCCCCTGAGTACCTGCGCTTGAATGCACAGGTTCTTGACATCGTTCGGAGCTTCAATGACGCCAAGAAGCCGATCGCGGCCGTTTGCCACGGCGCGCAGATCCTAACCGCCGCCGGATGCTTCAAGGGCCGCAAGATCAACTGCTACCCGGCTTGCGCCCCTGAGGTCACCGCGAGCGGCTCGGAGTACATGCCGATCGAGATCACCGAAGCTTACACGGACGGCAACCTCGTCACGGCGCCGGCCTGGCCCGCGCACGTGGAGTGGATTCGCCAGTTCCTCAAGGTGATTGGCTAGTCCTAGGACAACGCAGGCAAAGAGAACGGGCAGGACGGCGCATGGCCGCTCCTGCCCTTTTCCTGTCTCATGGCGGCATACTATCCGTATGCTCGATTCGGTTCACCGGCTTTCACGACGCCAAGCAGTGGGACTCCTCGGTGCGTTTGCGGCACTTCCCGCCATAGCCCAGACGGGCCGCCGCGCGACGGAGATTCGGCGCATTCCTGCCGCCGAGGCGAACCAAGGCGTGGCCGCCGATGCGGACTTTCTCTATGCGATCAACAATCACGCCATCGGCAAGTACGACAAAAAGAGCGGGGAGCGGGTCGCGCATTGGGAGTGTGAAAACGCCAAGCCGCTGATACACCTCGACAGCGGCGTCGTCTACGGCGGCGTTCTGTGGTGTACCCATTCGAATTTCCCTGGCGTGCCGATGACGAGTTCGATCGAGACGTGGGATACGAAAACGCTGGAACACGCGAGCAGCTACAGCTTCGGCATCTCCGCCGGATCGGCGACTTGGATGGACCTGTATGCGGGCTCCCGCTATGTGAATTTCGCGCATTACCGGACCGACGCGGACGAAGCGGACCGCGATCCGCGTTGGACGACGCTGATTCAGTACGACAACGAATGGCGCCAACGCCAGGCCTGGGTCTACCCGGCGGAAGTGGTTTCCAAGCTTGGCGTGATGTCGATATCCGGCGGGGTTTTCGGACGCGACGGCAGACTGTACACGACGGGCCACGACAATCCCGAGATCTACGTTTTCAGCTTCCCCAAAGGCGGCTCGACGCTGGTGCTGGAAGAAACCATTCCGATGCCGATGCACGGGCAGGGAATCGCATTCGACCCGGTCGATCCGACGCTGTTCTACGGCATCGACCGGCCGAAGAAAGAAATCGTCGTGACGCGAATCGGCTAAGGCCCGCCTATCGGAATCACAGGGCCGAGCGGCGTCGACTTGCCATGGACGGTCAAGACGACTTGCTTGTTGCCGGGCGTTGTCCCTTCGGGGATGCGTAGGGCGAGTTGGAAGAGGCCAGCGGTGAACGGCGTGACGCCCACGTAGAGCACGTCGTCGTCAGCCAGCGGAATGCCGCCAAGGGTCACCAGCGGATTGGCATCCAGGACTCGAGCGGCTTCGGGCGCGAGTTGCCCTGCAGTTAGCGCGGGCGCGGCTTCTGTCGGTCCCCACCCCGTGCCAAACAGCAAGATGATGTCGCCCGGCTTGGCCGGACGCGACGGGCCGAACTCATCCACGAATAGCCCTGCGGGCGCGACCGCCGCATAGCCAT
>CAMPKL010000479.1 GCA_946887065.1 uncultured Bryobacterales bacterium | reverse complement strand
GCCGGCCCCGTTCGTTGTTTGTGTTGTCGTTGGCTTCTTAGAAGTCCATTCCGCCGCCGTGACCGTGACCGCCGCCGCCAGGAGCCGGCTTGTCTTCTTCGATCTCGTGAACGGTCGCTTCGGTCGTCAGCATTAAGCCGGAGATCGAAGCGGCGTTCTGCAGCGCCGTACGTGTGACCTTCGCCGGGTCGATGACGCCCGCTTTCACCAAGTCTTCGTAGACTTCGGTCTGTGCGTTGAAGCCTTCGGTGTCCGCCTTCAGGGCGCGGACCTTCTCGACGACTATGGCGCCTTCGTGTCCGGCATTTTGAGCGATCCAACGAAGCGGAGATTCGAGCGCCTTCTTGACGATCTTGGCGCCGACTTGCTCGTCATGATCTTCCAGCTTCAGGTCATCGATTACCGATGACGCGCGTAGAAGAGCTGTTCCGCCGCCCGGGACGATGCCCTCTTCGACGGCCGCACGCGTGGCATGCATCGCGTCTTCCACGCGAGCCTTCTTCTCTTTCATCTCGGTTTCAGTCGCCGCGCCGACGCGGATGACCGCGACGCCGCCGACCAACTTCGCCAAGCGCTCTTGCAGCTTCTCGCGATCGTAGTCGGAGGTGGTGTCTTCGATCTGCGCGCGCAACTGCTTCACGCGGCCCTGAATGGCCTGCGAGTCGCCGCCGCCCTCAACGATCGTCGTGTTGTCTTTGTCGATGACGATGCGGCTCGCCGTGCCGAGATCTTCCAGCGTCACGCCTTCGAGCTTGATGCCGGTCTCTTCCATGATCGACTTGCCGCCGGTCAGGATAGCGATATCTTCCAACATTGCTTTGCGGCGGTCGCCGAAGCCGGGCGCCTTGACGGCCGCGATGTGCAGCGTGCCGCGCAGCTTGTTGACGACGAGGGTCGCCAGCGCTTCGCCGTCGACGTCCTCAGCGATGATCAACAGCGGCTGACCGGAGCGGGAAACCTGCTCCAGAATCGGCAGCAGATCTTTCATCGAGCTGATTTTCTTCTCGTGAATCAGAACGACGGCGTTCTCTAGAACGCACTCCATCGAATCAGGGTTCGTGACGAAGTAAGGCGACAGGTAACCGCGGTCGAACTGCATGCCTTCGACGACATCCAACTCGGTGGCCATGCCCTTGCCTTCTTCGACGGTGATCACGCCGTCTTTACCGACCTTCTCCATCGCCTGAGCGATTGTGTCGCCGATGGCTTGATCGGAGTTGGCGGAGATGGCTGCGACTTGCGCGACGGCCTTGCCCTCAACGGGACGAGCCATATCGTGGATCTTTTTGACAACAGCCTCGACAGCCTTATCGATGCCGCGCTTGATCGCCATCGGATTTGAGCCCGCCGCGACGCTCTTGACGCCCTCGCTGAAGATCGCTTGGGCCAGCACCGTCGCCGTGGTCGTGCCGTCGCCGGCTACGTCGGAAGTTTTCGATGCGACCTCGCGGACCATCTGCGCTCCGAGATTCTCGATCTTGTCTTCGAGTTCAATCTCTTTCGCAACGGTCACGCCGTCTTTGGTCACGTTCGGTCCGCCGAACTTTTTCTCAAGGACAACGTTGCGGCCTTTGGGCCCCAAGGTCACCTTGACGGTGTTAGCCAGCTTGTTGACGCCGGCCAGAATCGCTTGACGCGAATCCTCTCCGTAAATAATGCGTTTTCCTGCCATGAGAACTTACCCTCCTCGGATCAGCCGTGATCCGTCTATCTAGCCCACAACCGCCAAGACTTCGTCCTCGGTGAGGATGACGTAGTCCGAGCCGTTTACCGATACTTCGCTGCCCGAGTACTTGCCGATCAGCACCTTGTCGCCGGCCTTCACATCGAGCGGTTGCCGCTTACCGTCTTTGTCCAACTTACCGGGACCCACGGATACCACGGTGGCCTGCTGCGGTTTTTCTTTCGCTGAGTCAGGGATGATGATCGAGCCTTGCTTCTGCTCGCCTGCTGTAGCTCGCTCCACAATGATGCGATTGTGCAAAGGTCGCAATGCCATAACGGATTCTCTTCCTCCGAAATCGTTCAGCGCGCTCTCAAACCGAGCTGCGCCGAATTTTTGTCTTTACGAATTCGAACTTGTCGATGCAGACTGAGCTGCTCGACCGACAGGTTCAATATAGTTATATCACATCCTAGAGATTATGCAACGGAAGAAAATATGAGCGTTATGCACTCATGTCAGAGACTGCAGCATTTCCGGCTGTCTCGTTCATGCAAGGCGATCCCCTCAGCGGCCCTGAACCCTCCTGCTTGACCCGGTAAGGCTTGCCATTAGAATGGATTAGGTGGTTCACCTTACGAATGTCCGTTAGTTGGCCTTCGACTTGCTTCCCCGCGGGTGTGCGTTTGTCTTTCGATCCCTTGAGCCCTGCTCCCGCTCATATCTGTGTGGCCGGCCAAATCTGCAACGATTGGGAGGTGGTGCGCCGTCTGAAACAGCGCAATCACGTAACCCTGGTTCCGTGGCCTGCCGATTTGGCTAAGAGCGCGGTTCTCTCGACTGCCTCCGTCCTAGCAATGGACTGCGGCGATTCGCCCGAGGCGGGCTTGATCACGCTGGGGCTCGTCGCTCGGCTATATCCCCAACTGCGGGTCTTGTTGGTCAACGGACGGTTATCGCAGGGCGAGATCGCCGAGGCGTTTCGCCGCGGCGCCTGCGACTACCTATCGAGCCAAGTCGATCCGGAACTGACCGCGGAACGCATTGAGTCCCTTTGCCGCCGATCAAACCCGGTGGAAAGGAGCTTGCCTCAGTGAGCGAGTCCCGCAAGTCCAATTCTTGGTCGAGAAGCGCCGCGCCCCACGCCAGACTAGAAAACCGCGCGGAGGGAGACCGCCGCCCTCAGGTCGAGTGGAGTTTGACTTCCGTGCCCAGCGCGGCGGGCGACCTATTGTTCGAGCCCGCGTTGGCCAATCCTTTGGTGCGGGTTCTGAGCATGTTCGCCAAACACAAGATGTTTGTCCTGGCCTGTGGACTGCTGCTCATCGGCGGCTCGGTGTATTGCCTTGCAGCCCCTGCTGGAAGCACGCTGGCGGGCCTGCCGGCTGAGTTGTGGTCGATCGCCTTGGCTGCAGCCGCCATTTTCTTGGTGCTACTCGTAACTCTCGGCGCTTGGTTGCGGCCGCTGGAAAGCGTCGAGCAAGCGGTTGAGATTCTCGGAGTTCCTTTGGTCGCCCTGGAAAAGGGAGGAACGCCCGATGTTCGCTGAGCGCTTCGGGCTCAATGCGGATCCGTTTCGCATCACGGCCGATCCGAGCTTCCTTTATTTTGGCCAGGGACATAAGGATGCCCTTTCAGCGGTGTACCTCAGCGTGCTGGAGAGCCGCGGCATTGGGGCGCTCACCGCCCAGGCCGGCATGGGCAAAACCACGCTGCTGCGCTATTTGGTCGGACGTCTGAAGGGAAAGGCCGCGGCGGCGTTTTTCCCGCATCCGTATCAGACGCGCCAGGACCTGATGCAAGAGGTGATGAAGCGTGTGGGACTTGGAGCTTCCGGCCCGGCCGAATTCGAGCAGATGAACCGGCTCCAGCAACGCTTGGCGGAGCTGAAACGCCGGGGCTACCGCATGCTCTTGCTTTTCGATGAAGGCCAGGCGCTATCCGACGAGGCGCTCGAGCAGATACGCCTGCTCAGCAATCTGCACTCGACCAATATGAATTTGCTCGAAATCATCATCGCCGGTCAGCCCGAGCTTGAGGACAAGCTCCGTGAACCCCAGCATGAGGCTTTGCGGCAACGGATCAGCGTGATGGCGCGCGTCGAGCCTCTTCGCGAAGCGGAAGTCGCGGAATACATTCAGCATCGTCTGGCCGTTGTGGGACGCACGGAAGAG
>CAMPKL010000478.1 GCA_946887065.1 uncultured Bryobacterales bacterium | reverse complement strand
GCCACGGAGACGTCGGACACGCACTGAAATAATAGAGAGGGATCATGAATCGATGGAAATCGGCTCGGAACAAGCTAGCGGCGCTTTTCATTGCGGCGGCGGCAGCCTCCATGCTAGCCGCGTGGATTCTGGTCACGATTTTCGAACGCAAACAAGAAGCGCGCCAGCCGTACGTGCGCGTCGTCGACGTCACCGAGACTTCGACGGATCCCCAGCCTTGGGGACTGAACTGGCCTCGCCAGTATGAGGGCTATTTGGCAACCGCGGGGGACGACTACCGCGGCGGTAGTAGCGCGTTGCCGGAGAGCAAGCTTGACCGGCAACCGTGGCTGCGGCGGTTGTACGCGGGATATGCCTTCAGTCTGGATTATCGTGAAGCCCGCGGTCACGCGTATATGCTCTACGACCAGAGCGTGACGGAGCGAGTGACACAGCGGCCTCAAGCGGGCGCCTGTTTGCACTGCCACGCGTCGGTCACCACCATGTACCGTCGCATCGGACTCGAAGCGATGGGGCTCGCGGCAGGAGAGGAGCAGTTGGCGTCGTCGTTCCAGATGGACGCGGTGATGCGGGGCTTTAGGGAAGTCAGCCGGATGCCGTACCACGACGTCTTAGCATTGGTGGAGGCGACGCCGGACGGGACGGCCGAGGGGCCGCACGATGACGGCGCGCACCCCGTCAGCTGCATTGATTGTCACGATCCCAAAACGATGGCGCTGCGCGTGACGCGTCCAGGTTTCGTTCTCGGGGTCGCCGCTTTGGCGGAAAGCGACGAGCCGACGCCGCACCTGCCGAGCATTGAGCGCTGGCGGCAGGGAAGCCGCTCCGGGCCGTATGATCCGAACGTCGATGCTAGCCCACAGGAGATGCGGTCGTTCGTTTGCGGACAGTGCCACGTCGAATACTACTGCGGGAATAAAGACATCCTGACGTTTCCCTGGGGCAAAGGCTTGCGCATGGAAAAGGAGGAGCAGTTTTGGGATGAGCAGAAATTCGCGGACGGCTCGGCCTTCTACGACTATCAACACGGCGAGACGAGGGCCCCTGTATACAAGGCGCAGCATCCGGAATTTGAGCTGTGGAGCGCCGGCATTCATGCGCGGAGCGGAGTGAGTTGCGCGGACTGTCACATGCCCTATCAACGCGAGGGGGCGACGAAGTTCAGCAGCCACAACGTGAGGAGTCCATTGGAAAACCTCAACGGCTCTTGCCGAACGTGCCACAACATTCCGGAAGAGGAGCTGCGCGCGCGAGTGAACGTGATCCAAGGCCGCACGCTCGAGTTGCTAGAGCGCGCCGCCGCGGCGATGACCGATATGCTTGACGCAATTCTTGAGGCCCAGGCGTCGGGCGCGACGGATGAACAGTTGGCGGGTGCGTTTGAGGCGCAACGCAAGGCCATGTGGCGGCTGGACTACATCAGCAGCGAGAACTCACGGGGCTTCCATGCGGATCAAGAGTCAGCGCGTATCTTGGGCGAGTCCATTGACTATAGCCGCCAGGCGCAGGCGTTGGCGTTACGTTTGCGGGCGCCCGCGGCGCCGGACACGCAGAACTTGCCCAAGACTCCAGTGGTGGGGATCAGCGAGGGCGTCGGTCGTAGGGAATAGGAATAGGCGGCGCGGCAGAGGGCGCTGCGCTGGACATTCTCCGAGCCTCGTGGCAAACTTTCGTTGGCTGTCGAAAATGGCCGTTTGGGGGATCGACGCATATGTTTAAACCTATTTCGCGACGCACGCTGCTGCGCGGCGTTGGAGCGTCCATGGCGCTCCCCTGGCTGGAAATCATGGCTAAGGCGGCGCCGGCCGGTGCGGAGCGGCTAGCGGAACCGCCCTTGCGTTCGATGTTCCTGTTCATGCCCAACGGCGTCGTGCCGGAATTGTGGACTCCGCCGGGCGACGGCGAGGCCTATGAGATCACGCCCCATCTCAAGCCGTTGGCGAGCCTGCAAAACGATTTTCTGCTGCTGGAAAATCTGTGGAACAAGAACAGCGTCGGCCGCAATGGTCATTGGCCGAAGGTCCCGGTTTGGCTCTCGGGCGGGTATGTTCAACGCACGACGGGAAACGACCTCGATACCGGAGCGGTTTCGGTCGATCAGTTCGCCGCCCAGCGAATCGGCGATAGGACGACGCTTCCCTCCATCGAACTCGGCATCGACGCGCCGCGTTCGGGCATCGACACGGCCGGCGGCGGATTTGCCCGGCTCTACGGCTCGTTCATCTCCTGGAAGGACGCCCATACGCCGGTTCCGAAAGAGATCATCCCGCAACTGGCCTTTGACCGCTTGTTTAGAAATAGCCGGACGCCGGTAGTCTCAGGCGGCAACGCGGACCACCCCGCCGTGTTAGCGGCACTGCAGACGGACGACGCGAGCGTATTGGACGCCGTAATGGAAAGCGCAAAGGCCGCGCGCAATCAAGGCAGCGCGACGGATCGCGTACGGCTTGAGGAATACTTCGACTCGGTGCGTTCCGTCGAACAGCGCATGCAGGCCGCATTGACGCCCCAACGCCGCTGGATCAACGAAGGCAAATTCGACTTCAATCGCCCGCCCGCCGGAGTTCCTGAAGCGCACGACGAGCACGTCCGGTTGATGCTCGACATCTTTATCCTGGCGTTCTGGACGGACACGACGCGCATCGGCACGTTCATGTTCGGAGATGCGCAATCGGGCAAGGACTACTCCTGGATGGGTGTGAAGGGCGGGTTTCATGGGCTCTCGCACCACGCGGAAGAACCGGCAACCAAGGAGCAGTACAGAAAGATCATCGACTGGCATATCGAACAGGTGGCTTACTTCCTGAACCGCGTGAAAGGCCTGGATGAAGGCGGCACGTCGTTGCTCGATAACTCGATGATCATGTTCGGCAGCGCCCTGAAGGACGGCAATCAACACTCAGTGGAAAATCTGCCGCTGTTGCTGGCCGGCCGCGGCAAGGGCACGTTGCGTCCAGGAAGACGGCTGCGCTTCCCCGAACACACGCCGTTGTCGAACCTGTATGTTTCGATGCTGCAGCGCATGGGCATTGAGCAAGACGCTTTCGGAGACAGCACGGGTCCGCTTGAAGGCCTGGCCTAAACGCTTTATGGATATGCGATGGATCACCGGCCTCCGCCTGGCGACAGCAGCGCTATTGCTTTGCGCGGCGCCCAGCGCCGCCCAAGAGTTTTCGCACGACATCCGGCCCGTCCTCGTGGAGAATTGCGCCGCTTGTCACAATCCGGCCAATCCTGACCCGCGAGGTCCCGCCAATTTCTTGAAGGCGACGGAAGCGAAAGACATTCAACAGGACCGCGGACTTTGGCGCAGCGTCGCCGCCCAGTTGCGAAATCGGACGATGCCGCCGGGCGATTCCAAGTTGAGCGAAGACAGCCGGCTCCAGATCTCGCAGTGGTTGGAGAGAGAACTTCGGCAGACCGCCTGCAGCGTAGAGGATTACGCGGGCACCGCGGCGGTTCGGCGGCTCAACCGACGGGAATACCACAACACCGTGCGGGATCTGTTGGGCGTGTCCGTGGAGGTCGCGGACATTTTGCCGGCCGACGGTGCGGGCGGGGCGGGGTTCGATACGAACGGAGAAACGCTCTACATACCGCCGCTGTTGCTGGAGGGCTACCTGCAAGCGGCGCAGCAGATTCTGGATGACGTGATCGTTACGCCGCCGATTGACAGGGAATACCGAGCGGTCGAGATGATGCCGAAAAGCGCCGGCACGACACGAACCCTCGCCCCGAACGAAGAAATCACGGCGGTGGTCTCGATCTACAAGGAAGGCGAGTATGACGTTCGCGTCGTACTCGGCGAAAGCGGGTCGGCCGGCAGCGTCGTGCTGAAG
>CAMPKL010000477.1 GCA_946887065.1 uncultured Bryobacterales bacterium | reverse complement strand
TCCACCAGAATACCCGAATCACTGGATCGCCTTCAGGAACTGCGCTGACGTCGAGAGGCGGTTTCGTGTCGACATTCGGCGTGCCGTCGAACGCCTCCAAGCCTTGACTCAGTAGACAGAGAGAGCTTTTTGCGGATGGGCAGTGCGGATACGCTCCCAAGCCCAGCCCATCGCCTCGGAAGGGACTTCCGAAGAAGCCTTAGGCGCGGGCCGGACCCGGTCGAGCGTAGCGTCGCTTGGCGGAGAAGATACCTAGGATCGGCTGACGAAAAAGCGCCCGCTCAACTCTCCGGCTCCGTCCGCGTCTGAAAATTCGCCGGAAAGCCGTCCCCGATCCAAGGCTCTCCTTCCGCCAGGGAAGGCGGGCCAAAAATCCCGCCGCGACGGCTGTTCAGAAAACAGCTTGCGAACCCGATTCCATCAGGCCGCCGCGGCGGGGATTCAAGAGAATGCTTGATTTGACCCATCGAACAGCCAATGGACGAGCAATCCCTTGGCCAGTTCAACCCACTGCGGGCTGTGCCGTGTTTTCAATTACTTGGAGGACTCGCCCCTGGGGATGCTGTGTCGCGAGTCAAACGCTGCGTGTCGAGGCGACTCGCTTCGTTAGCGGCGGTTCCACACAGGTTTGTGCTGCACGTCCCCGATCGGCATTTGTTCCAGATCCGCCCAGGTCTCGTCTTCGCGCTGTTGCACGAACGTCAACGAGTCCACCGACAACCGCGCCGCGCCCCCAAATTCCTGCCAGCGCTCGGTCGCCATTTGGGCGAACTCCACCACTTTGTCTTCCGGAATGCCCATGCACAGAGTGATATGCGGTACGTAGGGATAGTTCTCTTGGCGCTCGAAAGGTCCAGTGTTCAGAATGTCGTGCAGGGTACGCAGTTCGTTGCGGCCTTGGTTGATCGTCAACTTCAGAACGTGCGTCCCGGGAAACACGCTGACGCCATCCGCCACAACGTCAAAAGCCTCGAACCGTTCCAGGATCGACCGCATCTGGGATGCAGCCTCATGAACTGGAACATCGAGGCTTCTGGGAGGCAAAACCGTGATGTGCGCTTGGTGAGGACAACCAGGCGTCAACTCACACCGCAGACCGTTCACGAATTCCGCTAAGGGACCGCCTACATAGGCCACCACCGCGAACTGATTAATCCGCTTCGATTCCATTCCTCTTTCCCCACCGGCGCCGCCGTTGCGCGCCTCGCTAGGCAAAAACTCTCCAGCCCCTGTTTCAATCCTAGCGCGAAACTGATTCCTGTATGTCCACCTGGTCGTGGGTCTCAATCGCCGCTTCCTGCTCGGCAGACATCCATTGGGCCGTTTCAAAACCCCACCAGGCGCAAACCATGGGCGGTTCTTCATCGATTTGTAGGACGTCGCCGACGCTGAGTTGGCGTACGTTCTCCGGTCGATTATTTTCCTGCAGCGTCTTCCAAGCGTCGTACGGGCTGTCCGCCTCGATCGCTCCTGTTTCCTCGTAACGGCTGTCGCGCAGGGTCATCTTGCCGGGCTTGGGAGCCTTCTCCTGGAAGCCCTGCACGTAGTCCGGCCGCAGCTGAAAAATCCTATATCGGGGCATCGTGATGGACCATTATGCGCCAAGTCCTTGGTTCGGCAACACTAAGGTTTTGATTCGGTTCTAGTTCGGAGTGTGTCTCAGGGCCGGCCTACCCGCGTAATAGTACCCTGCAACGAAAACAGCTAAAAAAGGCATACTCGCCCAAGCTCCAACCCACGCCGTATACGCCATGCCCATGGCGAAGTAGGCGGCCCCGGTTAGGTTCACCCAGGCCAGCCAGCCGCCCGCGGGCGCCACCGTGAGAGGCCGAAGACCGGCCGTTCCATACTTAGCCGTCCTCTCAAACGGCGTCCTTCGTCCAAGTAATGCTTCCAATACTGCTTGTAAGTTACTGACCGTTAATGCTATACCAGCGGCCATTGCCGCCGGGATCAGCCCCAGCGAGCGGCGCCACACCGGCCCGAACAACTCCCGCTCCGCGCGCATATAGAAGACGCCCAACGATACCCACGTGGCGAACAACACCGGCAAGTCGAGCAGCAACCATTCCCATCCCAGCTGCTCGTAGCGGATCACCACCGCTGGTACGACCAGGACCGACAACAGGGCCATAAACAAATATGTCGCATTCGCAGTCAGGTGCAGCCAAGCCTCGGCCTTCACCTGCCAGGGCAGTTTCGACCGTAAAATCTGCGGCATCAGCTTGATCGCCGTCTGCATCAGTCCCTTCGCCCAGCGTGCTTGCTGCACCTGGAAGGAGGCCATGTCCTCGGGCAACTCGGACAGCACTTCCACATCCAGCCGCAGCACGAATCGCCAGCCTTTCAGTTGAGCCCGGTAGCTCAGGTCGGCGTCCTCGGTCAGCGTGTCGCCCTGCCAGCCGCCGGCGTCGTCGATCATCGTCCGCCGCAGGAGGCCCGCCGTCCCGTTGAAATTAAAGATGCGCCCTGAGCGGTAGCGCGCTCCGTGCTCAAGCACGAAGTGCCCATCCAACAACATCGCCTGCACCCGGGTCAGCAGCGATTTTTCACGGTTGCTGAATGTCCACCTGGCTTGCACGCACCCCACTTTCGGGTCCTCGAAATGCCCGACGACCAGCTTGAGGAAGTCGGGCGCAGGGCGGAAGTCGGCATCGAAAATGGCAACCAACTCGCCGCGAGCCCGCAACAGCCCTGCCGCCAGCGCCCCAGCCTTGTACCCTTCGCGGTCGTCACGGTGCAGCAGCTCGATCGCATGTCCCTTTTGCGCCATTCGTGCGGTGATCGCGGCAGCGAGCGCCGTGGTCCCGTCGGTGGAGTCGTCCAGCACCTGGAACTCGATCCGGTCCGCCGGATAATCGAGCCCGCACACCGTCTCGATCAGCTCCTCGACCACGTAGCGCTCGTTGAAGACCGGCAACTGGACGGTGACGAACGGTAACTCGTCGGGCAGGGGCGCCGATAAGGCCTGATTTTTCTGGTATTTCGCGTAGAGCCGGAGCAGCACCATCCGGTGCGTCCCATACGCGCACAGCGTAGCTAGCGACAGGCAGTACAGCGCCAGCACCGCGGCTTCCGTGGGTGAAACGTGATAGAACAAGACGGAGCTTGATTCCTCGGTGCCTAGCTTATTGCTGAGAGTCCTCCGCGGCGCGACCCGTTACAGCCCTAGCGCCGCCAGATGGACGATTCTCGCATCCGGCGCCGCCATACTTCTCGGGTTGCTCGCACTCCGCGCTCTCGCCGACTGGCAAGAGTACGTCGTTGAATATCTCAGCCTCTACTTTGCTGTCAGCCTATTCTATCTAGTTGCCGTCTGGATCGCTTGCGACGACAAGCGGGTCGCCCCCCTCACTCCCCGGAGCCTGTGGCTCGCCGCGTTGTTCGGACTCACTTTTCGCGCCGTTTTACTGCCGGTCTTTCCCAACCTATCCGAAGACCCCATGCGCTACCGCTGGCAAGGAATGCTGCAAGTCGCCGGAGGGAATCCGTATGTGGACGTCCCCGAAGACCCCCAGTGGAACGCCTTGCAAGACGAAACTTGGGACCAAGTCACGCGCAAGGATCTGCCCAGCGTGTACGGCCCGTTGTACGAGTTGCTGCACAACGGCTGGCAGCGCATTGGCGCGCGCCTCTGGCCTGGCGACGGTTACCGGCAGGCTTGGTCCTACAAACTGCCCTACGTCTTCTTCGAACTGCTGACGGCGCTGGCTTTGTTGTGGCTGCTGCGCGGGTACGGGCTGCCGCTGCAGCGCGCTCTGGTCTGGTGGTGGTCGCCGCTGGTGCTGACCGAGTATTGGGGACAGGGACACAACGACCCGCTCGCCATTCTCTTCGTCGT
>CAMPKL010000476.1 GCA_946887065.1 uncultured Bryobacterales bacterium | reverse complement strand
GTTGGGCGCCGTTGCCTTGGCTCTACCACCCCTAAGCTGGGCACGACAACAACCGCGACGCGTTCATCATGACGCAGGTCGAGAGCCGCTACACGAACAAGCTGCTCTACCAAGATTGGTTTCCGCAGGTTTACCTCGACCAACACCAACAAGGGAACAGCGGCATGCGCGTCTTCGTGCCGCCGTTTCGCAACCCGATCAATCCCAATGTGGATCCGGCCATTTGGTCGGAAATCGGCCAGCTTGGTTTTGCCATGTATCAGCGCTTGCATGAGGCTGGATTCAGCGGCGTCGGCTACGACCAAACCTATACGGCTTGGTGGCAAGGCGGATTTCTGCGGGGCGCGTGGTTCCACAACATGGTGGGCATGCTGACGGAGGTTGCCGGCGTCAACCTGGCCATGCCGGTGCTGCAGCAGCTGGCGGAGTTGGGCAAAGCGCCCCAGAATCCGCAGACATGGGAGGAATGGGAGAACGCGCGCGAATCCCAACTCGACGCCCCCCTGCCGCCTCCCACTGACGTCATGCCGCGCTACGACTATCCCCGGCCTTGGCTCGGAGGCCGCTGGACGCTGCGCAATATCATCGACGCCGAATGGGCGCTGACCAAGGCATTGCTTGAGACAGCCGCGAACGAGCGTGTAAAGCTGATCGAAACGCAGATCCGATTGGGTCGCGAGGCGATTGAGACAGGCGCGCAGGGCGGCCCTAGGGCCTACGTCTACGCGCCGAAACAACCTGACCCAGGGGCTCATTACCGGCTGCTTGAGGCCCTGCACTACTGCGGCGTCGAGGTCGAGCGCGCTGTGAAGCCCTTTAGCGCCGCGGGTATTGACTACCCCGCGGGCAGCTACGTCATTAAAATGGCGCAGCCCTTCCGCGCCTATGCCAAAGACCTGTTGGAACCGCAGGCGCATCCAGACCCCGCGCTGATGCCCTCGGGCAAGATCGGCGAGCAGCCCTACGACCTGACGGCCTGGAGCTTGCCGCTGCAGATGGGCGTCGAGACCGTCCGCGTCGACGAACCCTTCAGCTTGGAATCCGAACGGCTCGCTGAGATTCCTCGGCCCCAGAGCGAGTTGCTGAATGCGCAGGGAAGGAAAGGCTTTCTAATTGATCCCGAGCCCAACTCGCTATCCATATTCTTGAACCGGCTCCTCCAAGCCGGCATCCGTCCCAGCGTGCTGACCGAGGAAGTAGTCGCTGAAGGCAAGCGCCATGCGGCCGGCTCGGTTTGGATCGCCGACGCCGACCCGAGCCGCGTCGAGCAGGTGGCGATGGGGCTCGGGCTCAAGATGCAAGGTCTCGCCGAGAAACCGCCGGGCCCTTCCGTCCAATTGAAGACTCCGCGCACGGCGCTCTACCGTCCGTGGACCGCGTCGATCGACGAAGGCTGGACTCGCTGGCTGCTCGAAAAGTACGAGTTCCCGTTCTCTTCCTTGTTGAACGGCGATATTCAGACCGGCGGCCTACGCGAAAAGTGGGACGTCATCCTACTGCCCGGCGATCGAGATAGCCGCCGTCTGATCGAGGGCAACAAAAGACTGTCCACGCCCGCCGAATACCGCGGCGGGTTAGGCGCCGAAGGGCAAGCGGCGCTTCAGCAGTTCGTCGCCGAGGGAGGGACACTTGTGGTTTGGGGACAGGCGGTTGAGTTCGCTCGCACGACTTTCGAATTGCCTCTGAAAGACTCCTTGGAAGGCTTGCCGGCCAGCGAATTTTCGGCGCCCGGCAGCTTCCTGCGAATAGAAGTCGACAACAAGCAGCCACTGGCTTTCGGCATGAGACCCGACGCCATCGCGGTGTTCGATAACGACGGCGCCTTGGAGTTCTCGCCCGAAGTCTCCTCGACCGATCTCGCCGTGGCGGCTCGTTACCCCGCGGCCGACCTGCTGGCCAGCGGATGGCTCCGCGGCGAAAAACGGCTAGCGGGTCATGTCGCCGCCGCGCGAATCCGCTACAAACAGGGCAGCATCGTGCTCATCGGCTTTCGGCCGCAATTCCGTGCTCAGCCTGACAATACGTTCAAGCTGCTTTTTAACGCCATTCACATGGCTGGCGTAGAACGCTGAATCGCGCAGCCTTGCGGATGCGGCAGCCCGCGACTTATACTTCGACTTGATGCTTTTGAAAGCGCATCATCGTCCGCATCATACCCTCTCGTAGAGGGCTGGACGGGCTGTGCGCGAAAGCAACTAGAGCAATCGAATCTTTCGAAGAACCACCCGCCGGCCTCAGCCGTGCGGGTTTTTTGTTTTTGGACGAGAAAGGCTACACAAGATGGAACTCGATTTTGAAAAGACCGGCGGTTTGATCCCCGTCGTCGTGCAGGACGCCGGCGATCAGCGCGTTCTCATGGTTGGCTTCATGAACGAAGAGGCCTGGAAGAAGACCGTCGAAACCGGCAAGGTGACCTTCTGGAGCCGGTCCCGCAACGAGCTGTGGACCAAGGGCGGCAGCTCCGGCCACTACCTGGCGGTCAAAGAAATTGAGACCGACTGCGACAACGATACGCTGCTGATCCGGGCCGATTCTCTCGGACCAGGGGTTTGCCATAATGGCTACCGGAGCTGCTTTTATCGCCGTTTGAAGGATGGCGTGTGGCAGGAGTCCGAAAAACCCACCTACGATCCCAAGGCGGTCTATCAGAAGTAGAGTGACTCCGGCAGGGGCCTCCCCTCCAGTACCGCCATGCTGAAGATTCTCCGCAGTAATGACAAGGCTGACATCGAGGCGCTGTTCTCGCGGCGCTCGATGCGCATGAGCGAGGCTGAGGCTGTCGTTGCGCCCATCCTCGACGCCGTTCGAGAACGAGGGGACGCCGCCCTCGTCGAGTATGCTCGTCAGTTCGATGGCCTCGACGCTGACACAGTCCGCGTTGCGCCGGAGCGCATGCGCTCAGCCGCGGCCGCGCTCGAAGACCCCCTGCGCGAGGCCGTCGCCATCGCCGGCAATCAGATTCGGGAATACGCCAAGCTGCAGCTTCCCAAGGAGTGGACTGAAGAGATCGGCGCCGGTGTTCGGCTTGGGCAGATCGTGCGGCCGCTTGAGTCGATCGGCTCCTACATCCCCGGCGGGCGCTATCCGCTGCCGTCAACGCTGATGATGACGGTGATCCCCGCTCAGGAAGCTGGTGTCAAGACCATCTCCGCGGCGTCGCCGAGCATGAGCCCTGCCACTTTGGGCGTCGCGGGAATTCTCGGCGTCGACAACTTCTTCCACATGGGCGGCGCCCAAGCTATCGCAGCCTTCGCCTTCGGTACCGACACGGTCCCCAAGGCCCAGCGCATCGTCGGACCAGGCAACATCTATGTGGCCGCGGCCAAGAAGATCCTGGCCGGCGAAACCGGCATTGATTTCGTCGCCGGACCCACCGAGATCCTGCTGATTTCAACCGACGGCGAACCGCGCCACCTCGCCGCCGACATCCTCGCCCAAGCCGAGCACGACGTCGATGCCGCCGCGATCTTGCTGACCACTTCCCGCGAACACGCCGAGCGCGTCGTCGAAGAAGTTGAGACGCAACTCGCCGGCTTGTCCACGGCCGGCGTCGCTCGCCAAGCCGTCGACCGCAATAGCGCCGTCGTCGTCTGCAACTCGCTCGAAGAGGCCTGCGAACTATCAAATCGTTTCGCGCCGGAGCACCTCTCGATTCCAAATGCGGAACTGTTGACCCAGATCGACAACGCCGGCAGCGTCTTCATCGGCGCCTGGAGCCCGGAAGCCGCCGGTGACTATGCCTCCGGACCCAACCACGTGTTGCCGACAGGAGGACCAGCGGCCCTGCGGGGCGGCCTCTCGATCCTCGACTACGTCAAAATCATCTCCGTTCAGGAATTAAC
>CAMPKL010000475.1 GCA_946887065.1 uncultured Bryobacterales bacterium | reverse complement strand
GACGCCGAGACTCTCGATCTGCAAGCGACCATCCCCGTCGGCCGGCGTGTCTGGGGCATGGCCTTCAGCGGCGACGGCAAGACCCTCTACGTCACCAACGGACTCGACAACAACATCTCCGTGATCGATGTCGACGCCCGCAAAGAAATCAAAAAGATTCCCGTCGGCGAAATGCCCTGGGGAGTCATCTTCGACGACTAATGACGAGTTGGACCAAGCACCTTATCCCATGCGCGATCGTGGCCCTGCTGTTGTGTTCGCCGATGGGCGCTCTCGCCCAAGTCACGCCGGAAGAAGCCATCGGCTGGCATTTGTTTTTCGATAAGAATCTCTCCGGGCCGAAGAACTTCTCCTGCGCAACATGCCACATCCCGGAAAAGGGCTACGAGGGCGGCGAACCGCTCAGCAAGGGCGCCCATGACGATGTCCTCGGCCGCAACACGCCCACCGTCGTCAATCTGTCTGAGAACGAGTTCTTTTTCTGGGACGGCCGAGCCGGCAGCTTGGTCGAACAAGCACGAGGTCCCATGACGAGTCCTAAGGAGATGGACGTCGACCTGAAGGAAGCCGCTCAACGCATCGCCGCCGATCCGGCGTACCGTACGGCCTTCAAGAAGGCCGGCGTCGACGACATCGACGAAGAAGCCATCCTCGACGCCATCGCGGCCTTCGAAATGAGTCTCAAGACCGGCCCGACGCGCTTTGACCAGTGGGTCAACGGCGACAGCGGCGCCCTGAGCGAGCAAGAAGAGCGCGGCCGCCGTATCTTCTTCACCAAGGGCGACTGCGCGCTGTGCCATAACGGCGCCAACTTCGCCGATGACGACTTCCACAACATCGGCACCGGCGCCGCCGAAGACCGCGGCCGCTACGAGGTCGAGCAAGACGAGTATTACCTCGGCGCCTTCAAAACTCCCGCCCTGCGCAACTGGAAATCGCGCGAGCCTTTCATGCACGACGGACGCTTCAAGACGATACGCGAAGTGATCGACTTCTACGTCAATCCGGGTCCAACCAAAATCGGCCAGCGAGAAATCGACGCCATTCCGCTGACGGATGAGGAAATCGACGATCTCGTGGCCTTCCTGGAAACGCTCAACGGCGAGTGGCCCGATCTTGCTCCCTATCAAGCGGCCTGGAAGAAGCTGGTCGCCCAATGAGCCGTCCCGTTCTCGAAGCGATCGGCCTGGCCAAGCGGTATCCTTCCGGCGCTGGTCAGTTGACGGTCTTTGAGAACGTCAGTTTTCAACTGCAAAAAGGCGAGAGCGTCGCCCTAGTCGGGGAGTCCGGGGCCGGCAAATCGACCCTGCTGCACCTGCTGGGCGCGCTCGACGCACCCACCGAAGGCCGCATTCTATTCGGCGATCTCGTCGTCAACGAGGCCGGCGAAAAAGCCCTCGACGCTTACCGCAACAGCGCCGTCGGCTACGTGTGGCAAAGTTATCACCTGCTCCCTGAATTCACCGCTTTAGAAAATGTCATCATGCCCCGGCTCATCGCCGGCGAAAGCCGCGAAAAGGCCGGTCCCCAGGGCCTGAAATGGCTAGGCCGGGTCGGACTCGCCGACCGTGCCTCCCACCGCTCGGGCGAACTCTCCGGCGGCGAACAGCAACGAGTGGCCGTAGCACGCGCCCTCGTCGGCGAGCCCCAGCTGCTGCTGGCCGACGAACCCACCGGCAACCTCGACGATCGCACCAGCGAAGAGCTGATCGCTCAGCTATTCGAGTTGCAACGCAGCGAGGGCCTGACCATGGTCGTCGCCACCCACAACATTTCGTTCGCGCAACGCTGCGATCGCGTCTATCGCATCGCCGGCGCTGCCCTTGTTGCGGCCTAGGCCCTTTCCCGGTCGTCAGTTATCCTGGGATTAACCCCCATGAAGCTGCTCTTCGTCGGAGACGTGATCGGCCGCCCCGGCCGCCGTATCGTCCAGCACTGCCTGCAGGACCTCGTCTCCGCCGAAGAAGCCGAGTTGGTGGTGCTCAACTGCGAGAACTCCGCCGCCGGTTTCGGCGTGACTCCCGAAATCGCCAACAGCCTGCTCGACCTCGGCGTCGACGTACTGACCTCCGGCAATCACATCTGGGACAAAAAGCAGATCTTCGATTACTTCGCCCAGCAACCTCGCCTGCTGCGTCCCGCTAACTATCCCGACGCCCCTGGCTCCGGCCTCTACGTCGGCTGCACCGATCGCGGCGTCCGTTATGCGGTGCTCAATTTGCAGGGCCGCACCTACATGCCCTCCACCCACTGCCCCTTCCGCATGGCCGACGAGATGCTCGATTCCATCGAGGATGACGTCAAGGTTCGCTTCCTCGACTTCCATGCCGAGGTCACCAGCGAAAAGCAGGCCATGGGCTGGCACCTGGACGGACGCGTTTCCGGCGTCGTCGGCACCCACACCCACGTCCCTACAGCCGACGAGCGGGTTCTGCCCAAGGGAACCGCCTACCAAACAGATGTCGGCATGACGGGCCCCATCCATTCGGTGATCGGCATGGACGTCCGCGGCTCGTTAGATCGCTTCCTGACGGCCATGCCTGCCCGGTTCGAGCCGGCCAGCGGACCCGTGCGGATGAACGCCGTGCTGATTGATATCGACGAGAAAACCGGAAAAGCCCGTTCGATCGAGCGTCGGACCGCGAACCTGGAGTAGCCCTACTTGGCGGGAGGAGAAGGCGGCGTCTCTTCCGCCGGCGCGGCGGCCGCGTCGATCCTCTGCTCTTCTTTCTCCGACTGGGACTTTCGTTCCGCGATGTCCGCGGCGCTCATCACTTCGCACATGATCGGCTGCACCATGAGCGCCGGAGCCTCCCCACCCGTCTGAATCATCAACCGGTACTGCCCGTGGGGCACGTCAGCCGGCAGCGTGAAGCGAATTTCCTCTGCCGTTTTGCCCGTGATCTCTACCTTGATGTCTGTCGTGTCAACGGTTAAAAAGAGGAACTCGACCGTGCTTAAATCGGTGCCCGTCGCGACGAGTGCGGCCCCCGGCGCCGCCATCGTCGGCTCAACCGAAGTTAGCCGGGTAGCGCCAACGAGCGACGACGCTCCCAAGCAAGCCAAAAGGACCACAACTGCTAACCGCTTCATGACGACTTCCTCCTTACGACGAGGTTCCAACCAGCGCCGCCTCGATGCTACGCCCTCAGCGCCGCGATTGCAACGACATTCGCCCCGCTCTGCGATACTGGGGAGCTTCGGACGCCGATGCGCAACAATCGAACTCGCCAAATTCTCGCCGACGGGGGCATTGCCCTCGGCATCATCCAAAACGGTTTGCCGACCATCGAAGTCCCTCGAATGTTGGCCGCCGCCGGTTTCGACTGGCTCTTCATCGACACCGAACACGGGCCGTTTCACACGGAGACGTCCCATCTGGTGGTTCGTGCCTGCCTGGCCTCGCCGATAACGCCTATCGTCCGCGTCCCGGATTTTCAGTACGACCTCGCCGCTCGAGCGCTCGACTCCGGCGCCGAAGGCATCATCTTCCCGCGTACAGAGTCTCCCGAACAGCTCGCCAAGGCCGTGAGTTGGGTCAAGTATCCCCCCCTCGGGGTGCGCGGCTTTGGCCTCGGCGCCGTAAGCAATGACTACGTGGATGCGTCCATGGAAGAGTTCATCCGTCACGGCAATGAGCAAAACATCGTCATCGCGCAGATCGAGAGCGTGGCCGGTCTCGATGCCATTGAGGAGATCGCGTCCGTCGACGGACTCGACTGTCTGCTGTTAGGTCCCTCGGACATGAGCGTTTCCCTCGGCATTCCCGGCCAATTCGAACACCCGAAATTCCGCGCCGCATTCGACCGTGTCGTTCAAGCGTGCAACGACAAGGGGTTGTGGCCCGC
>CAMPKL010000474.1 GCA_946887065.1 uncultured Bryobacterales bacterium | reverse complement strand
GTCGATACCGCCATCCAGCAGCTCAAGGCTTGGGAACCCTACAACGTATATTGGCTTGAAGAGCCCGTGCCGCCCAGCGACATCGCCGGCTACCGCCGAATACGAGCCCGGGCGGGAAATACCTACATCGCCGGGGGCGAACAGCACGCTGGGCTCAACGAGTTCAAGCAGCTCATCGAGCAAGAAGCGGTGGACGTCGTCCAACCCAACGCCGCGGTCACCGGCGGCATCACCGACTGGCTGAAGATTCACGCCTTCGCCACAGCCCATCAAGTCCCTGTATCGCCCTGGAACCTGCAAATGGTCCACCTGCACATGGCCGCCGGCCTGCCGAACGTGCAGTGGATCGAATACTTCATGCCCGACAACGCCCTGCTCGAGTTTCAAGGCCAACTATTCAAGGGCCCCCTGATGGCCGAAACAAAGACCGACGAAGGAATCTTCCTCCAACCCCCCACCGCCCCCGGCCTCGGCCTCGAACTCGACGAAGCCGTGGCATCGCGGACCATCGTCTAGGGGCGCGTAAGCCGCCCAAAGGCGATTGCTTCACAGCTTCCTGTCACATCGAACTCCAGAATATGATCGAAAGCCCAGCCATCACGGATAGACAGCCGAGTGCCAGCCGCAATCGCTCGGCGGTTTGGTCAGTTAACCGCGTGGTACTTACCGCGAAGTTCTCTTCCAGCGCCGGGTCGATTAGCAAGAGTACTCCAGAACAGATCAGGACAACTCCTCCCAATCTAATGCTCGGATATGGCGTTGGGACAAAAAGCAAAGCCAGCGCGACGAAGTCTACCACCCTGGCGACGTCTACTAGCCCGGAGCGGAGTCGGCTAGTACGAACCTCTCGGGGCACTGAGTTTCTAGCCTCTTCCCACACTAATTGAGACCCACCCAGATGCCCAGCGCGAGGAAAACGACGCCTAGTGTAGTCCCTGTTCCTGGCGGTCCAATGATGTTTCCATCCGACGCGAGCCGGGGGCGGCTCTGATACTGCACCATTTCAGGAGGAAACAGTTCCATGCCAAGGCCGGTCAACATACAAATCAGGCCGATTAAAACCCACGTCAGCCCGGCAGAGTGAAATACCCCGCCGATGCGCACATTGAAACAGAAGAGGAGCATCGCGAAGAGCGTCGCACACAGTAGCAGCCTTCCGAGCCAGTGTTCCCAGCGAGTCGCCGTCCCAAACATTTCCTTTAGGCTACTCTTCCACATCACTCACCCGAAGCAAGGACTCGTAACGGTCTATACTGCGACGTTTACCAGCCCATCGGCGACTACGAACCTCTCGGGGCATTGAGTATCTAGTCTCTTCCTACTTCAATTAAGGCCCAACCAAATCCCTAGCGCGAGAAAAACGACGCCAAGTGCCGTCCCTGTTCCAGGCGGCCCAATAAAGCTTGCGTCCAGCGCAGATTCAGGGCGGTTCTCACGCTCTACGACTTCAAGAGGGAACAGTTCCAGGCCGAGGCCGGTAAGTATACAAATAAGACCGATTAGAACCCACATCAAGCCGGCCGAGTGAAATACGCCCGCAATGCGCACATTAAAGCAGAAGAGAAGCATTGTGAACAGCGTAGCGGTCGACAACAGCCTTCCTAGCCAATGTTCCCAGCGAGTCGCCGGTCCAAACATTTTTCTTAGTTCATTCTTCCACATCACTCACCTGAACAAGGACTGGATACCGGGCCATCCAGCCGAAGTAACAGCCATTCGTATTCGAGGCGGAGAAACGCCTTTTCGGGTGACCCGAAGTTCTCGGAAAATCTCCCAGCGAACCCATAGCCTGCCCCCAATGCAACTCAAGATGGGCTGTCCGGGGTAGCCGGGACAACATCGCGTTTCACCACAGCTGCTGCTACGACCGTTGGATCAGCAGGCCGCATCAGACCCAGCGCTGCAACGCTACTCAGACAGCGCGGCCATCGCCGCATCCACGCCGCCGGCCTCATGCGGAACCCCGGCAAGCTTCAACCCCATTTCGACTCCGCAAAGCGCGCCCATCAACATCAGGTCGTTGAAGTGCCCCAGATGCCCGATGCGAAAGACCTTGCCTTTGACCTTCCCCAACCCGGTGCCCAGCGACATGTCAAAACGCTTCAAGATCAAATTGCGCAGTTTGTCGGCGTCGTGGCCCGCGGGCATCATCACCGCCGTGAGCGAATTAGAGTACTCCGCCGGCAAAGCGGCGAGATTCTCCAAACCCCATCCCGACACCGCCGCCCGCGTGGCGCCCGCCAATCGGGCATGACGCGCAAATACTGCGTCCAAACCTTCTCCGAGCAGCATATCCAGCGCTTCGGCTAGACCGTAAAGTAAGTTCGTGGCCGGCGTGTAAGGAAAAAATCCTTTTTCGTTCGCCTCCAGCACCGGCTGCCAATCCCAATACGACCGGCCAAGACCGGCTGTGGACGACATCCGCAACGCGTTTTCGCTGACAGCATTGAATCCCAGCCCTGGAGGCAGCATCAGTCCTTTCTGCGATCCGCCCACCGTGACGTCCACTCCCCATTCGTCGTGCCGGTAGTCGATGGAGCCGAGCGAGGAAATCGTATCGACCAACAGCAGCGCCGGATGCCCAGCCGCATTGATCGCTTGCCGCACCCCAGGGATATTGCTTACCACCCCCGTGGAAGTTTCGTTATGGACCACCGCCACCGCGCGGATTCGATGTTCCTTGTCGGCCGTCAGTCGCTCCTCGATCTTCGCGATATTCGCGCCGCGGCGCCAATCCCCCTCGATCCATTCCACTTGCAGCCCGATGCTCTCCGCCACGCCGCGCCAGAGCTGGGCGAATTGCCCCGACTCGTACATCAACACGCTGTCTCCAGGCGAAAGAGTGTTGACCAGCGCCGCTTCCCAAGCGCCCGTCCCCGACGATGGGAAAATCACCACGGGTCCGCTCGTACCGAAGACTTTGCCGATCCGGCTGAGAATCGGCAGAGTCAGAGCGGCGAATTCCGGCCCGCGATGATCAATCGTCGGCGCGCTTATCGCCCGCAAGACGCGGTCGGGCACGTTGGTCGGACCCGGAATCTGAAGAAAGTGGCGACCCTCGTGTGTGTAGCTATCCATGGCGAATTGGGAGTTTATCACGTACTGCGGTCCCAGCCTCTAGCGGCGCTCGCTTTGCTGGCCCTGCCGGGCTGACCCCGCCTCAGGCGATTCGACGCTCCAAGTCAGTGTTTCGTCGCACAGACGCGCAACGAAGGCTGCCCAACCCTAGCAGAGGACTCGGAATTTCATTCATCGATCCTGAGGAGCAGTGCGTGAATACACCCCCCAGCGGTCCTAAAAGGGACCGCAGCGTTGAAGGCTTCCCGCCGCGCACGGAGCAGCGACGACACCAACGCCATGCCGCCGACCAGCAGGTCCTGGTCTATTGGCAGACTAAGTCCGGCGTACCCAGCGAGTCGTCGGCGACCTTGAGAAACGTCTCGGCCGGCGGCTTTGGCATCGAATTGAACGAGAGGTTCCCCGTGGGCGCCGTCGTCGTGGTGAAAGCCTCGGAACGATCCCTGCAGTGTGCGGTCCGCCATGTTCAGCAATACTCCGATAGCTTCTTGATCGGGCTGGAGGTGCTGTCGACTTCAGACGGCAGTTCGCTGGCGCGGTCCTTGGAAGAACTCTCATCAGCCCTTTCGGGGCTCGATACCTAAAGACGGAGCCGCCGTGCGACCCTTCGCCTACCGCCGCCCGCGGCGCTTTCGCGGCGAACGGCCTTTCCTGCCCGCCGAGCCTGCCGCATTGAGGCCCATCGCCTCGGCGCACCCGGTCTTCAGCAGCTCTTTGAAATAGTCCGCCGGTATAGGCCGGCTCGCCAGATACCCTTGGATCAAGTAGCAGCCGTAGCC
>CAMPKL010000473.1 GCA_946887065.1 uncultured Bryobacterales bacterium | reverse complement strand
GCCGGGTAATCACCATACCGGCGACGCGCACCGGGCGGCCGTTATCGAGAGCGTGTAAGCGCGTGGCGGAGACAACGCCGAGTTCGTTGAGTTGGGCGCGCTGATAATGCAGCGGATGGGGACCCGTGGTGAGTCCAGTACCGCGATAGTCGGCGTCGAGCCGTTCTGTCGGCGTCATCGCGTTGAGCGGAGCCGGCTCGTGCACTTCTTGGAGGTTTTCGAACAGTGGTCCACGCGAGCGCCACGCTTTTTCGACTTGCCAGAGGGCATCCCGGCGATGAACCTCTTCGCCGAGAGAGTTCAGAGCGCCGATTTGGGCCAGAGTCTCAAGTTCGTTCTTACGCAACTGCGTCCGGCGCGTAAAGTCATCAATGGACTGAAACTCCTTGATCGCCCGTTGAGTCACGATGCGCGCCGCGGAAGCCGTCGTAATTCCTGACACATAGTTCAGTCCGATGCGGAAGCACTCGTCTGTCTCAACACGGCAGCGCAAGTCAGACACCGAAACATCGATCGGCTTAACCCGGACGCCGTGGCGTTGCGCATCCTGGACTAGCGTGGCTGGACTGTAGAAGCCCATCGGCTGAGCGTTAAGCAGCGACACGTAAAACGCCGCCGGGTAGTGCGCCTTGAGGTACGAGCTGGAGTAGGCGAGCAGCGCGAAGCTGGCCGAGTGCGACTCAGGAAAACCAAACAGCGCAAAGGAAGTGACCGCTCTGACGATCATCTCTTCCGCCTCGCCGTGGATACCGTTGGCGTGCAGCCCCCTGCGCAGCTTACCTTCGATCAGTTGCATGCGCTCAACCGAACGTTTAAAGCCGATTGCCCGGCGCAGTTCTTCCGCCTCGCCGCCGGTAAAGCTAGCGGCGATCATCACCATGCGCAACAGTTGCTCTTGGAACAACGGCACGCCAAGCGTTCGCTTCAAAACAGGAATCAGCGACGGGTGCGGATACGTAACCGCCTCCCGTCCCAAGCGGCGCCGCAAGAAAGGATGCGCCATATCACCTGCAATCGGGCCAGGACGAATGATAGCGACTTGCACGACTAGGTCGTAAAAACAGGCCGGCTTCATGCGCGGCAGCGTGGCCATCTGCGCCCGCGATTCGATCTGGAAAGTGCCGACCGTATCGGCCGCCTGAATCATCCCGTAAGTTTTCTCGTCATTGGGCGGAACGTGAGCGATATCGAAATCGGCGCCTCGGCTGTTGACGATCGTGATGCACTCCTCCAGCGCGTTGAGCATGCCGAGTCCGAGCAGATCGACCTTGACGATCCCCAGATCGGCGCAATCTTCTTTGTCCCACTGAACGATGCGCCGATCGGGCATGCGCGCGTTCTCCAGCGGCACGATACTGTCGAGTTCCCCTTGGCAGATAACCAAACCGCCGGGATGTTGCGAGAGGTGCCGCGGCAGATACTTGATTTCGTGCGTCAGTCGCGCCAGATGCCGGAACCGCGATTGCGTCGGATCAAAACCCGCCATGCGAATCTGCTCGGCCGTGTGCCTCCCGTCATCCGTAGCGTCCATGTAGTGAATGCACTTCGACAAACGTTCGATGCTTTCTTCAGAAAAGCTGAGCGTCTTGGCAATCTCGCGAACCGCACTCTTGTCTCGATAAGAGATCACCGTGGCGGTCATTGCTGCGCCGTATTTGCCGTAACGCTCATAGACGTACTGAATAACCATCTCGCGCTTGTCGCCGGAGGGAAAGTCAATGTCGATGTCCGGCCATTCGCCGCGCTCTTCCGACAGAAACCTCTCGAACAGCAGTTCCATCTGCACCGAGTCCACCGCCGTAATGCCCAGCGCGTAGCAAACAGCGCTGTTGGCCGCCGAGCCGCGCCCTTGGCATAGGATGTTGTTGCGTCTGGCGAACTGCGTGATGTCCCAGACGATCAGGAAGTAGCCTTCCAGTTGGAGTTTTTCGATGACGTTTAACTCATGCTCGATCTGCCGGTAAGCGCGCTCTTGGTGGGCCTTGCCGCGATAGCGTTCAGCGGCCCCTTGCAACGTGACCTGTCGCAGGTAAGATGTCGGCGTTTCGCTAGGCGGCAACGGATAGCGTGGGAACTGATAACCCAAGTCGTTCAGGGTGAATTGCAGCCGGCGGCTCAGCTCAGCAGAGTTGTGAACCGCCTCGGGCACGTCGCTAAATAGGCGCGTCATCTCCGCCGGCGATTTCAGATGCCGCTCGGCATTCGATTCCAATAATCGTCCAGCCAGGTCGAGCGTCGTCTTGTGCCGGATACACGTCAGCGCGTCAAATAGCTGCCGCGACGATTGCCGGGCATAACGCACGCCGTTCGCCGCCAGCAGCGGCAAATGATGATGGCCGGCAAAGTCCAGGCGCGCTTGATTGGCAGCTTCTTGTTGATCGCGGAAGTGCCGTTGCAACTCTACGTAGGCGCTCTGCGGCTTGAAGATCGACAGAATGCGGTCCCCGTCGCGGATATCGTCAATCAACGCCACCAGCCCGCCCGCATAGGTTTCGACGTCGTCCCAATTAGCTCTGCCCTCCCCCTTCGGACCGGAGAGATGCATGCGCGTCAGCAAGCGGCAAAGATTTTGATAACCGCGGCGGTTCTCGACCAATACTGTGAGACGCCGCCCGCTCTCCATCGAAATTTCGCAGCCGACGATCGGTTTCAGCCCCGCCGCTTTCGCTGCCTGATAGAAACGCGGCGCGCCGTACACGCCGTCGCGATCGCACAGAGCGACCGCTTCATAGCCCAGCTCCTGCGCTCGGCCGACCAGATCTTCCG
Source organism: uncultured Bryobacterales bacterium (assembly GCA_946887065.1). The sequence continues at coordinate 1,096 of CAMPKL010000473.1, read as the reverse complement.
GCAGCGACGCTCCTTCTAAAAAGCTGAAGGCGCTCGCCGCATGTAACTCGGCGTACATCGCTCAGTCATAGACCCCGACAAGCCGCCATCTATGCGAATGCAAGATGCAAGAGAGCCGATACAGCCCTTTCGACATCTCCACGTCCCACTCGGCCAAATCCCAACCTTCTTCCAACCACCATTCGCCGTTGACGCGCCACGGCCCCGCACAGCGCCGGACGCGTCCGTCGACAATACGGCTGCGCACATGAGCCGGTTGATTGCTCTCTTCGATCACCTCCGCCTCCACCGGTGGCCGATAACAGCGAAAGCCCAGCGCCGAGACGATCTCTTGCCGTTGAGCGCCCCCCGGATGAAATGGGACCGTCGAGAATGCCCGCGGCTCGTGAGTATCCCGCACCGCCGGAGCGCCGACATTCTCCATGCCCATCAGCTCTTTGAGCCGCCCAATCGTGACCGCTAATTTCTCCGGGCTGGGACGCATTAGCGAGAACAAGTCGTGCTGCATCTCGCGGCGCGGCACAGGCTTAGCCGCCAACGTCAACGCCTCTACCGCTTTTCCCGTCGGATGCGCCGTCAGCTCCAGACGAATCAACTTCAACAAAACGTCCGGATCGGTCAGCGGATGCGACAAAGACACGCTGCGAGTCGAACGCGAACCATCCGCAAGTTTGAAGTCGAGGGAAATCGCCTCCGCCGCCGAGCCCAAGCCGCGCAGCTTCTTGCAAACCTTGCGCAGCGGCTCCGCCATCAGAAACGACAACGGGTCCAACTCCGAGACTTGCCAATCGAAATCCACGCTCTCTTCAAACTCGTGCGGAGCTTCCCAGGCTGCGAACAGAGAGTCGTCTTCGCCCCGTGCAAGTTTCGCCAGCCGTGCCCCGCGTTCCCCGAAGCGTGCGGTTAAAGAATCGGCGGTGAGACGCGCAAACTCGCCGACCGTGCGGATGCCCCAGAGTTTGAGGATTCGTTTTTCCTCCGCCAGCAGCGGAAGCGCAAAAACAGGCAACTGCTGCAAGAACCCGTTCACTTCCCCCGGATAGATGTGCGTGACGCCTTCTTCCATTTGCGTTGCCGCCGTGGCCGCGAAGCGATT
>CAMPKL010000472.1 GCA_946887065.1 uncultured Bryobacterales bacterium | reverse complement strand
GGTCACGGGAGAGGACGGGCGAGCACGACTGCTGGGGTTGCCGCCGGGGCTGTATCGCATTACTGCCTCGTTTGGGACCTTGCAGCCCACGGATCAAATTGTTCGCCTGCAGACCGGGTCGCGGGCGGCGGTGTCGATCGAGCTGGCGTTACCGCGGCAGGGCGAGACCGTAGAGGTGCGGGCCGAACAACCCCTTCTTGAAACCGGTCGAGGCGGCGTAGCGACGGTCGTCGACGAGGCGCTCGTGGAAGGGTTGCCGCTCGACGGACGGAACTTCGTGCAACTTGTCGCGACCCTTCCGGGCGTCGCGCTGCCTCGCGGCTCCGCCTTTCCCCGGTTGAACGGCAGCCGTCCGCGGACGAACGAATACATCTACGACGGCGTCAGCGTCTTGCAGCCCGAGCCCGGACAAGTCGCCTACTACCCGATCATCGACGCTATTGAAGAGTTCCGCGTGGACCTCAATAGTTACTCCGCCGAGTACGGCCGCTCGAATGGCGGAGTCGTGCAGGTCCGGCATAAGTCGGGTTCGAACGAGTTCCACGGAAAGCTATTCGAATTCTTTCGGCATGAGAATCTCAACGCTCGCAACGTGTTTGCGGCATTGGGCTCGAAGCCGCTGTTTCGCCGCAACCAATTCGGATTCGTTGCCGGGGGACCGATCCGACGCAATCGGACCTTCTTTTTTGGGGAGTACCAAGGTTCGCGCCTGCGGACGGGGCGCTCGCCGATCAGCGCGATACCAACGGCCGCCCAGCGAGCGGGTGACTTCTCAGTTGCGGCGGCGCCGATTTACGATCCGTCCAGCGGCCAACTGCTGCCGAACAATATGCTGCCGGCGTCTCGTATCGATCCGGGTGCGGCCGCGGTCGTCGACCGTTATCCGGATCCGAATCGCGTCGGCGCGAACAACTACCAACGGCAACAATCCGAGGTCCAAGACTCTGATCAGTTTGGGGCGCGAGTGGATCACTCTTTCAGCGGGAGCCACCAAGTCTTCGGACGTTGGGCTCGCTTCAGCGATCTGACAACGCCCGTCTCGCCTTTGCCGGACGGAAGCGGCCGCATCACGTCAGGCGCCATCGGCGCAGCGGAGACGAGTTCCAACGCGTTCGTCGCCGAGCACGCCTGGATCCTTAGCCCTCGAATGCTCAATCAGTTGCGCATCGGCCATTCGCGCCGGGCCTTCGAGAGCGCCATGCTGCGCACTGGACGATCGCCTCAAGACGAACTTGGGCTGCTTGGATTGCCGGCCAATTCCTTTGCTGACGTGTTGCCCACATTTGCGGCGGACGGGTTCCAGCAGATCGGGCCGACAGCCGACGCCAATGCGGACTTCTCCACGTCAGTGACTCAATTCATCGACACGCTCTCGGCGATTCACGCAGCGCATAGCCTGAAGTTCGGCGCGGACCTTCGCTTGCAGCGCCTCGACGTCCTGCAACCAACGAATCCAACTGGACTGTTTCGCTTCGCCGCGCCCTTCACCGGCGCGCCTGCCGATCCGAAGTCAGGTAACTCGATGGCCTCTCTGCTGTTGGGTCAAACCGCGTCTTACCAGATAGACGTTCAGCGGGAACACCTGCAGCCCCGCGCTCAGAACTTTGAATTCTTTGCCCAGGACGATTGGAAAGCGACTTCAAACCTCACAATCAATTTAGGTCTGCGCTACACGGTGAATGCGCCTTCGACAGAGAAAGAAAATCGCGCCTCCGTCTTCGATTTGGACACGGAGCAATTGCGCTTCCTGGGCAGGGGCGGCGAGCCGCGAAGCGCCCGCGAACTGCACTGGCGCAACCTGGGTCCGCGGTTCGGGTTGGCTTGGCGCGTCGACGATCGCACCGCCGTTCGGGCCGGGTACGGACTGGCTTGGTTTGAAATGGCGGGCATCACGACGCCGTTCACCACGCCGTTCTTTCCATTCATTCAAACCCTCGGTGAATCGTCGCTCGACAATGCGACGGCGGCGTTCCAGCTAGCCGATGGACCCTCGGTTGCGCCGGCTGCCGCCGATCCCGACGCGGGACTTGGCCAGGGCGTTTTCGCGGTCGACCGCCGTCGCGGCTCCGGCTATTCACAGCAATGGAACTTCACCCTGCAGCGCACGTGGGGACGTTCCACGAGTTTGGAAGCCGGCTACATCGGTTCGAAAGTGACGAGCTTGGGCGTTCCCGACGGCAATCTAAATCAACTAACCGCCGATCAGTTGGCTCTCGGGCCGGAACTGCTGGAGACAGTACCGAACCCGTTTCTCGGCGAGATCCCGGCAGCCTCTTCGCTCGGCCGCCGGACGCTGACGCGCGCACAGCTGCTCAAACCTTGGCCGCGCTTCACAGCGGTTACGCTCTACCGGAACAACATCGGACATTCGGTCTATCACGGCTTGCAAACATCGCTGAGCAGGACGCTTGATGCCGGCCTGACATTCCGGCTCTCGTATACGTTCTCTAAGCTGATCGACGATGCTTCTTCGGTTTTCTCCGCTTCGGCGCTGACCGGGCCAGTGGCCGACTATCCCTTGGCTGACAGCTACAACCGCAAACTGGAGCGCGACGTGTCGAGCGGCGACATCCCGCACGTTCTCGCCGGCTCCTTCGTGTGGGAGCCGCGGGTGCGCGCTGATGGCTGGCGCCGAAAAGTATTCGATGGCTGGCGGCTTGGCGGCATCTTGCGAGTGCAGTCGGGCACACCGATTCCAGTCGAGCAGCGGCCGAACTTCAACGCCTTCGCCGGCTTTGGCTCGCAGCGACCCAATCGCATTGGCGATCCCGCGCTGCCTGGCGATGAACGCACGACGAGCCGCTATTTCAATACCGCCGCCTTCGCCGTCGCCCCGCGGTTCACCATCGGCAACAGCTCGCGCCACCCGGTTCGCGGCCCCGGCTGGCGCACGTTGGACCTCATGATTGGCCGCGATATTCCTGTCACTGAGAAGGTTTCCTTAGAGCTTCGCGCGCAGGTCTTTAACTTGACGAATACGCCGCCGTGGGGCGATCCGAACGGACTCTTCGGCACGCCGTCATTCGGCTCGATTACTTCAGCGGGCGACCCGCGAGTGCTAGAGTTCGCCGCCAAGCTTGGCTTTTAGCGCAAATCGGATCAGATGCTGCAACAGTCCTGCGGCCGAGTTTGCCTTCAGCACGGTTCCTGCGTGATTGGTTGAGAGAATCGTCAAAAAAAGCGCGTGGTAAAGTGACCAGGACGCGTGTTTTGTAGATGCCCTAGATCTTTGGTCCAGGTTGCGAGCGTTGTCTTCCTATTCAGCGTCGTTGCCCAGGCCCAGCAGCTTTCACTGACCGGGCAGGCGGTCAATCAAGACTCCTCCGGCAGAACTTTTGCCGTCCCTGGCGCGAGGATTACGCTCACGCGGGTATCGGGCGGGGCGCCCGGGCAGCCTGCCATTCCCTCGGTGGAATCCGATGCCGAGGGCGTCTTTCGCTTTTCAGGTTTGGCGGCGGGATGTTACCTGGCCACTGCCGAGTCTCCCGGTCTCGTGGGCCAGAGCGACGCCTTTTGCTTACCGTTGGCAGAAGGACAATCGGTGACGATCGCGATGAATCTCGATGTCTTGGTCGAGACTGTCGAGGTGACCGCGGCGGAAATCGCCATTAACCCCACGGAAACTTCTTCGAGCGGGTCGGTCGGCAGATCGACTCTAGCCGACGCTCCGAAGGCCAACAAACGCTATGAGGACGTCCTGCCGTTGATTCCGGGCGTGCTGCGCGGACCCTCAGGCGAGATCAACATGAACGGCTCGCGAGCGGCGCAGGCCGGCGCGCAGTTCAACGGGGTTGACGTTACCGATCCCGTCAGCGGCGCCTCGTCGTTGAATGTGCCGATCGAAGCGGTCTCGAACGTGCAGG
>CAMPKL010000471.1 GCA_946887065.1 uncultured Bryobacterales bacterium | reverse complement strand
ATGGCCGAGTGGAAGGGTTGGGATCCAAGCTGGATAGCAGCCGCTTTTTCCGCCTTTGCCGTCAGCCGCGCGCTGTCGTCCATCGCCATCGGCGGGCTGATCGATCGCTTCTCCGCCGTCGGCCTGTTCCCGTTTTTCTTGCTGCCGCTCGGCGCCGCGGTAGCCTTGTTCTACTGGGCCAGTCAGCCCTGGACGGCTTTCCCTTACCTGATGCTCATCGGCATGACCGCCGGCGCGAACTCCAATATCGGATCCGCTATGTGGGCGGAACTCTACGGCGTGGAACACCTCGGACGCATCCGCAGCGTCGCAACGTCCTGGATCATTCTGGCGGCGGCCGCCAGCCCCATCTTGATCGGCGGCTTGTTCCGGCTCGGTTTCAACTTCGACCACATGCTGTTAGGGGCGTTGGCTGTCGTCGCCTTCAGCACGGTCTCAGCGCTGTTGCTGGTGATGCACCAGACGCAGCGGCTAACCGCCATGGCGCAACGGTTACGCCCGCGGCGGGCCTTTGGCCGCTAAGTCGTTTCAGTGGGCCAGGGCCGTGGCGCGAAAGGCTAGGCGCCCGCGCGGACGCTGCTTTGCGCTGACCGGCAGGGCTTGCGGAAGCAGCAGCGCCGCCAACACCGCTAAGACCCAAAAGTCCCAACCTGAATCGAAGGATGCAGCGTTGAACATCGCCCACCTCCGGTGACTAGAGAAGGTCGGCCGCCGTAGCGTTACATTTATTTGCTGGGCCAGACTTCCGGACGCACCGCCGCATTCCCGGGGCCGTGATAGACTTCCCCCGAAGCCATGAGAACCGTCACCCTCGTCTTTTTCTTCGCGGCGGCGATTTACGCCCAAACGCCCGAGCAACTCTACGTCACGAACTGCGCCGGCTGCCACGGCGCCAACCTCGAAGGCGCCCAGTACACGCCGCTGCGCAAGACTGATTGGCGCTACGGCGGCGACCGCGAGGCGATGTACCGCACCGTGATGTACGGCATTACTGGGACGGAGATGCCGCCATGGTCGAGGGTCCTGACCTCAGATCAAGTCCAGTCGGTCGTCGAGTTCATCATCGCTAGGCAGACTGAGCCGCCGGTGACCAAAACCATTCCCACGTCGTTGAAGTCTTCCGACTACTCGATCCGCGTGGAAACGTTGGCGACAGACGACGAACTCGGTTCCGAGCCCTGGGGCATCGAGTTCGTGGATGACCGCCGGGCCTTGATTACGGAACTGCGCGGCGGATTGCGTTGGCTGATTGACGGCAAGCTGGACCCTGAGCCGATCGCCGGCATCCCGGTCCCGGTACAGTACGGCGAGTCGGGCATGACCGATGTGGCGCTCGACCCGAACTACGCGAACAACGGCTGGGTCTATATCAGTTACGTTCATGCTCTGGGCGACCCGGCGTCGAAGGAAACGCCCGCCATGACGCGCTTGATTCGCGGCCGCGTTTCAGAACACCGCTGGGTCGAGCAAGAGACGGTTTTCGCCGTGCCTGACGATTTGCATTTCGCCAGAGGCATGCGCTGGGGCTGCCGGATGATGTTCGACGCGGAAGGCCGCTTGTATTTCTCAATCGGCGACATCGGGCGCAACGACGAAGTTCAGCAACTGAGCAAGCCTGCCGGCAAGGTGTATCGCGTCAATCCCGACGGCTCGATTCCCGACGACAATCCCTACGCAGGGGAGCCTGGAGCGCTGCAGGCGATCTTCACCATCGGCAACCGCAATGTGCAAGGCATCGGCCGCCATCCCGTCACGGGTGATATCTGGGCCGTCGAGCACGGGCCGATGGGCGGCGATGAATTGAACATTTTGGAGAAAGGGAAAAACTACGGCTGGCCCGTGATCACCTACGGCCTCAATTACGACGGCTCCATCGTCTCCGATCTGACAGAGAAAGAAGGCATGGAGCAGCCAATCAAGTATTGGAAGCCTTCGCCGGGTCTGGGCCCGCTGGAGTTCTATACCGGCAGCCTGTTTCCGAAATGGAAGAACAAGCTCGTGGTCGGCGCCATGGTCTTTGAGGAGATCAAACTGCTGACTATCGGCGACCGCGCGGTGGAAAGCGAAGAGCTGATCATGAAGAATCAGGGCCGCGTCCGCGACATCAAAACCGGACCCGATGGCGCGATCTACGTCCTGCTCAACAACCCCGACGCCGTCATTCGTCTCACTCCACAGCGATAATGAACAGCAGGGACGGCGCATGAACAGAAAACAATTCCTCTACTCGATTCTCGGGACTTCGCTCTTTGCCGCTTGCGGCTCGGCGCAAGCCGACTCGCACATGGTTGTCTACAAAACTTCCACCTGCGGCTGTTGCGGCAACTGGGTGGAGCATTTGAAGGCCAACGGCTTCGAAGTGGAAGTCCACGACGTAAACGACATCGTGGCGGAGGGCCGCAGGCTCGGAGTGCCCGACAATTTACGCAGTTGCCATACCGGCTCCATCGGCGGCTACGCCATCGAAGGGCACGTACCGGCGGCTGACATTAAGCGATTGCTCGCCGAGAAGCCCCAGGCGAAAGGCCTTGCCGTCCCCGGCATGCCCGTCGGTTCGCCCGGCATGGAGAACGGCTCCTACGTCGAACGCTATTCCGTGCTGCTGTTCAGCGAAGATGGGACCAGCAAGGTCTACAGCAGCTACGGCGGCTAGCCGGCAGAGTGACTTTGCCGCTTGCCGAGTCTTTCTGAGTTCGTCGGCCTGTTCCGACTAGCTTCCGGCCTCCGCCGTTTCGCCCGCAATCCGCTTTCGGGCGAAGAATGCAGCCGTAGGGTTCTCGAACGAATGTCCACTCGGGAAGCGCGTTTCATCGAGATCCTCGACCGGCTCGTCTTCCGCCAACCGCAAAGCCCCTACAATCGTCTGCTGCGGCTCGCCGGCGCGGAAGAAGGCGATGTCCGGTCGCTCGTCGGCGCGGAAGGAGTAGAAGGCGCGCTCGACAAACTCGCCGCTGCAGGCGTGCGTGTTTCGTGGGATGAGTTCAAGGGACGCAGCCCGGTTGTGCGTGGGAGCAACACGCTCCATTTTCGAGAGAGCGATTTCGACAACCGGCTCGTTAAGACCGCTTTGGTCAGCGGATCGAGCGGAACCTCGGGCCGGCCTGTCCGCGTGAAGGTCGACTTGGATTTCATCGAAGAGAGCGCGCCGAATTGGGGCGTCTGGTTCGACGTCTGCGGCTGGCAAGGCCGGCCCCTGGTCTTTTGGACGCCGACGCATACGGGGCTCGCCAACCGCTATCTGATTTGCGCCAAGCTTGGCTATCGTTACGAAAAATGGTTCGCCATGGCGGACATGCGCGCGCCGTTCGACCGGCTTCGCTCTCAAGCCGTGCATCGTCTGGCCCAAAGTACGCTTAGCCTGCCAAAGGCCGAGCCGGCAGACTTGAGGCAATCGAATCGAGTGATGCACTATCTCGCCGATCACCCCAGGGCGTTGGTCAACACGTCGCCCAGCGCCGCGGCGACGCTTTCGCGCGCGGCGCTCGACGCGGGACGCTCGTTGGCGGGCGTTTGCTTCCTACTCGGCGCCGAACCTCTAACTCCGGACCGCCGCAAGATGATTGAGTCGTCCGGCGCAGCTTGCCATGCGACTTACGGGACGGCCGAGAGCGGCTGGATCGGCGTGCAGTTCGACTGCGACCACGAACACGATCAGGTGCGCGTGTTCCGGGATTCCTATGCCGTACTGGGAGGCCGCGGCGGCGCCGGAGAGTTGCTGGTGAGTTCGCTCGTTCGAGCCGCCGGCAAAGTTTTGATCAACGTGGAGATCGGCGACTCGGGCTGTTTGCAACAGCGCCGCGGCGACATGCCGGCCGACAGGTGGGGCTATGACTTGAGCCTGAACACGATCCGCAGCTTTCGCAAG
>CAMPKL010000470.1 GCA_946887065.1 uncultured Bryobacterales bacterium | reverse complement strand
CGATGCCGAGATTGCCTGTCTCAGGGCGGTTGCCGCCGGCGAACCGGATGCCGCAACGGAAGTGAGACGTTTCCATCGCGATGCCGATCGGACGCAGTTCGCGCTTCACGACGCCCAACTGGCGCTCGCGCGCAGCTACGGTTTTAGCAGTTGGCCGAAGCTCAAGGCATTCGTGGATGGCGCCACCATCGCCTGCCTGATCGAAACGGTGCGCGCCGGCGACGTCGACCGGGTGCGAGCCATCCTGCGCGTCCGCCCAGAGCTAGTGAATCGGGAGGCAGCTTCGAGTCCCGGCCTTACGGCCCTTCATTACGCGACGCTCGAGCGCATGCCGGAAATGGTCAGGACCCTGATGCAGTTCGGCGCCGATCCGCATGTCACGAGCGCCGGTATTCATGCGCTCCGGCATGCGGCGACGCCGCTTGCCATCGCTGCCGAGCGCAGCTATGAAGAAGTCGCCGCCATCATCCGGGAAGAAGAGAGGAGGCACGAGGCTGACGGGCCGGCGTCCACGGATGCACCTGCTGAATTGCGCCGCGCCTTCGAAACCGGCGACGAGGACCTCGTCATACGCCTGCTCAATCGTCATCCGGAGTTGGTTCACCTGCGGCTGTTCGACGAGCGCTGGTCCCTCTTGCACATCGCATCCGCTCTGCTGTTCCCGCGAGTCGCCTGCTGGCTGCTGGATCATGGCGCCAAAGTCGACGAACCGGCCGCCGACGGTTCCACGCCTCTCGACGTCTGTGGGCTACATTCCGATCCCAGAGAAAACGCGCGGCAACTGATGGCGATGACTCGGCTCCTCCGTAACCGGGGCGCCGCACTCACCGTGCGAGGAGCCGTGATACTCGGTGATGATGTCTTTCTGCGTGAAACTGCGGCGGACATGGATCTCATCACGCCGCGCGACGATCGTGGCTGGCTGCTCCGCTTCGCGGTGGATTGCGACCGGCCGAACATATTGAAGCTGCTGCTCGACCTCGGCCTCGATCCTGATGCACGCGTGCGCGTGGAAGATGACGATCGGATCGCGTTTAGTTGGGGTATGCCCCTTTATCAATGCGCCCGATACGGGAAGCGCTTGATGGCGGAGATGTTGCTCAAACTTGGGGCGGACCCGAATGGCCAAGTCTACGCAAGCGGCACGCCGTTGTCCGAAGCCTATGGGCAACGCGATGAAGAAATGGTTGCCCTTCTTGAGCGACATGGCGGAAAGACCAATGCCTCGATGGCGGGTCTTTACCGGCGCGCCGACATTGCGCGCCGTCTTCTCGAGCAGTTCGGCGATGCGGACCTGCCCGACGACGGGTTTTCTAAAGGGCGGGTGGCCGATCAACTTCTGGGCGCCGCTGCGCGGGGCGGTGATACCGAGATCTTGGGGATGGCGCTGGCGCGCGTGGACATTCCGGACGGCGATCTGCGATGGAACCGGCTTCTGCAGGGACCGCTTGAGTTCTGGAACCACGGGATCGGGCCTTGGCGCCATCAGGAATGGGATCGGAACACCTATCTGACCTGCTTCAAAATGATTTTGGAGAGGTGCGGCCCGCCGAATGCCCGGCTACATGGCGGCGCCACGATTCTCCACCAAATCGTCGTCATGGGCGATCACGTCCGGCCGGAAGAACGCGTGGCGTTCGCAATGGCGGTGATCGACGCTGGGGCGCGCTTGGATATCCGCGACGATTTGCTCAAAAGCACGCCCTTGGGTTGGGCGTGCCGGTGGGGCCGTGAGGAGTTGACGCGATTGTTCCTGGAACGAGGTGCTGATCCAGTTGAACCGGACGCAGAATCCTGGGCCACCCCGTTGGCATGGGCGCGCAAGATGGGCCATGGCAGTATCGCTACGATTCTGAGGGAGTCCTAGCAATGATGAGCCGTTGGAATCCTGGTTTAAGAGCCCCGTGCCGAAATTTCCGGCGCATTCCCGGTATAGCGCCTACTTCTTGACGAACAACTGATGGTTACCCTCAACCGCGTTTTACCTTGGTCCGTACTTCGTGAAGACGTAGTCTGTCGTGGCCGCTCGCGTGTGGCATGCGAATCCGCATTTGGCGTCGTTGCCCTGCGGCGGCATGCCGGCTTCAGTACCGGGCTTGAAAGTTTGGGTCGCCGCGTCAAAATCGAAAACGGCATATCCCCATCCGCCGCTGTCCGCGAACCTCTTGCTGTCTTTAGCCATGAAGTCCACGTTCACCAGATCGCCCGAGACCGTTGCGTCCGGAAAGAACTCGTTCGGTTTCGGCGTCCAATGAATCTTGGCCATCTTGGCGCCATCCGGGACAGGCTTACCGTTGGCGGGAATGCCGGCCTTGTAGGCATCGATCATCGCGGGGTTGCCCAGGATTACGGCGACCACCTTTTCGCTGCGGCTAATGGAGATCGTCGGCCAATCTTCGTATCCCCTGAACTCTGAAAAGGCGAGTCCGCCCGGCACTCTCACCGTATATTTGTCCTGGGCGGATATCACGCGTCCGCCTATGAGGACGAGAACTCCGGCAACCATCGAAATTGTTAGCGTCTTCTTGAGATTCATAAGAAGTATCCTCACGACCGACTGTCCTTTTTACTCGAACCCCGGCCCCCGGGGCTCTTCCATCAGTTGACCTGGTTATGGCGCCATTGCGCAGGCCGCGAGTTAGACCACCGTTGCCGACGCGATGAAAGCCGACCCGTTCTCCTTCACGAACTCTTGCCTGCTGAGGGGTTCTCGCCCGCTACGGTGCGGGCGTCGGTGGGAGTGCTTTCGAAGAATGGCAGTCCCACGTAGCTGATCCATTCTAGGCGATGAAGCGACCGGGAAGATGACGGAGAATCGGGACCGGGAGTTCCCTGCCTGTCACCTTGGGCTACCTTGGGCTACCTTGGGCTTCACCTTGGCTGCCTGCGTGTCGCTTTGGGCTCCGACAGTACGGGCGCTACGTGTGAATCGAGTTGAAGCGGGCCTCGACGGGGATGCACACTACTTCAATCGAACAGAAGTGCCTGAAGCTGCTTGGGGGGCCAGAACGTACCAATCACAACCCAAGTGTTGTAGGGAAAGATAGTTCCCATGAAGAAGCGAGTGTCCTTATTGGGGCCGCAAATCTCTTCAAGAAACTTCCGCCGAACGCTCTCGGCCGCCGCCCTCTCGTCACCAAGCCGTTGCGTCTCTTTGAAAAACAAAACCCCTAGCTCCCAGTCCTCAATCATCGCGGAGTGAATCCGGTCTTCACTATCCTCGCAACGAAACTTATAGGTGAATTTGTAGGGCAGCTTCCTGAGGGCCTTCGGCGGTCCATCGAAGAGATTGAACTGACTCAATACCGCTTGCCAGTCGGCCTTCCACTCACGCGCCGATTCTTCGATCTTGAGGTCGATTACTTCGGAAGGTCGTACCACACCGAGCGAGACACGATCGGTTTCATACAGTTCGGTGAGTTGACGGACCGTGTAATGCGGCAACTTATCGATGATGACCCTCCGCTCTTGCCAAGCTTTGGCTACAGAGAGCGGTTCGGATAAGATCGTGATCGAATCGAGATCTGGTTGCCTGCTCTCGCGTCGATTGTCGCCTCCAGAACCACGCGCGGCAAGGCCAAGCTCAATCCATTGGTATTTTCGGAATTGTTGGTGATTTGGACGGTAACGCAAGTCGATCGGATAGAGCCGCACCCACTCGTGGTCTTCCGTGATACCGGCAGTACAGACTAACTCTTTGTGCCTACGCGATGGATGGGGATAAGTAAGTACCGTAATCAGTACTTTCGTCTTGATGAAAGTGGGCTTCAGGGGCACCGCAATTCCCGGCATGATAACCCAGTTCGATCGGCGATAACAGCTGCTAAGCGCGATCTATGACATAACCGCGACTCCGCTTCCATGCACA
>CAMPKL010000469.1 GCA_946887065.1 uncultured Bryobacterales bacterium | reverse complement strand
CTTGGTCCGTATGGAACGGGCGATGAAAGAGAAGATGAGCGTCTACCAGGAAATGTCGTCGGCCATGCCGCACGATTTGGTAAACGCCAAGCCTGTCATGGCTGCGATTCGCGAGTTCTTCGGATCCTCGCAGTTGTCGCAGTTCATGGATCAGACGAACCCGCTGTCTGAGATTACTCACAAACGGCGGTTGTCCGCTCTTGGACCGGGCGGCCTATCCCGCGAGCGCGCCGGATTCGAAGTCCGCGACGTTCATACGACTCACTATGGCCGCATCTGCCCCATTGAGACGCCTGAAGGTCCGAACATCGGTCTGATTAGTTCGCTCAGCTGTTTTGCGCGCATCAACGAATACGGCTTCATCGAGAGTCCGTATCGCCGCGTGGAGAACGGCATCGTCGTGGATGAGGTCCAGGTTACCCACCCCGGCGCGACCAAGCAAAAGGTCGGCGATGTCATGACCCGCGAGGAAGCCGTCGCGATCAACGACAAGCTGCCCAAGAGCAAGCAGCATATGCAGTACGAGTCGTATTGCCACTATCTGTCCGCTTGGGAAGAAGATCTGTACACCATCGCTCAGGCGAACATCCCGGTCAGCCCGACGGGCGAAATCATTCCTGACTTCGCTAACTGCCGCGTGGCGGGCGACTTCATCCTCAAGAAGAAGGCCGAGATCCAGTATCTCGACGTCAGCCCCAAGCAACTCGTCTCCGTTGCGGCCAGCTTAATCCCGTTCCTTGAGAACGACGACGCCAACCGCGCTTTGATGGGTTCGAACATGCAGCGCCAAGCGGTGCCTCTGTTGCGGGCGGACTCGCCGATCGTGGGAACCGGAATGGAGCGCATCGCCGCTCGCGACTCGGGCGCGGTCGTCATCTGCCGTCGCGACGGCATCGTTGACTCGGTTGACTCCGAGCGCATCATCGTTCGCGTGGAGGGCGTCTCTCACGAAGGCGCCATGTCCCGCGAAGTCGGCGCCGACATTTACCAGTTCGTCAAGTTCCGCCGTTCCAACCAGAACACCTGCATCAACCAGAAGCCCATCGTCAAAGAAGGGCAGCGCGTTAAGGCGGGCGACGTGTTGGCCGACGGTCCTTCGACCGAGAAGGGCGAGCTGGCCCTCGGACGTAACGTTCTGGTGGCCTTCATGCCCTGGCGCGGCTACAACTTCGAGGACGCCATCCTCGTCAGCGAAAAGCTCGTCAAAGAGGACTACTACACCTCCGTCCACATCGAAGAGTTCGATGTCGAAGCGCGCGACACCAAGCTCGGCGCCGAGGAAATCACGCAGGACATCCCGAACATCTCGGAAAGCTTTCTGCGCAACCTCGACGAAAGCGGTATCATCCGCATCGGGGCACAGGTCAAGCCCGGCGATATTCTCGTCGGCAAAGTGACTCCCAAGGGCGAAACCCAACTTACGCCTGAAGAGAAGCTGCTTCGGGCGATCTTCGGCGAGAAGGCCGGCGACGTCAAAGACGCCTCGCTCTACTGCCCTCCGGGCATTTCGGGCATCGTCGTCGACGTCAAGGTCTTCGCCCGCAAAGGCGTCGAGAAGGACGACCGGGCGCAACTCATCGAGCAGCAAACAGTCGAGCGGTTGCGCCGCAACCTCGAAGACGAAAAGCGCATCCTCTTCGACGAACGTTCCAAGCGCCTGCATGCACTGCTCGGCGATCGTGAGTCGCTGAGCGATCTGCACGACGAGAAGACCAATCACAAGCTGATCGGCAAGGGCGAAAAGCTCACTCGCGACATCCTTGAGACGATGCGCGCCCGCGACTTGAAGCGGCTGCGCATTAACGACAAGGATCCGCACCTGAACGACCGCATCGACGAGATCGAAGAAATGACGATCCGCCAGATTCAGGTCCTCGAAAAGCTCACCGACGAAAGGATCGGCAAGCTCAAGAAGGGCGACGAGCTCTCTCCCGGCGTCATCAAGATGGTCAAGGTCTACATCGCCATGAAGCGCAAGCTTCAAGTCGGCGATAAGATGGCCGGCCGCCACGGCAACAAGGGCGTTATCGCCCGCGTTCTGCCCGAAGAAGACATGCCTTATCTGCCGGACGGCCGTCCGGTGGAGATCGCCTTGAATCCGCTTGGCGTTCCCAGCCGTATGAACGTCGGCCAGATTCTCGAAACTCACCTTGGATGGGCCGGCGAGGCCTTGGGCATCAAGTTCGCCTCCCCGGTCTTCGAAGGTCCCGGCGAAAAAGTCATCAAGGAACAACTCGTCAAAGCGGGTCTGCCGCCTTCGGGCAAGATCCAGCTTCGCGACGGCTTGAGCGGCCAACCCTTCGAACAGGAAACGACGGTTGGCATCATCTACATGCTGAAGCTGAGCCACCTTGTCGACGACAAGATTCACGCCCGTTCCATCGGGCCTTACTCGTTGATTACGCAACAGCCGCTGGGCGGCAAAGCCCAGTTCGGCGGACAGCGTTTCGGCGAAATGGAAGTGTGGGCGCTCGAAGCTTACGGCGCCGCGCACATTTTGCAAGAGCTGCTTACCGCGAAGTCCGACGACGTCTACGGTCGCGCCAAGATTTACGAGTCCATCGTAAAGGGCGAGGCCGCGATGGAGCCGGGCGTGCCGGAATCATTCAGCGTTTTGATCCGTGAACTCCAGTCCTTGTGTCTGGATGTCGAACTGATCAAATCGCAGCGGGATGTAATCGAGACGGCGTTAGCCGCGGATTAGAGACCCGGCGGGGGCGCGGAGCGCGTCCCCCAGCGGGCCTTGCAGGGAAGTGATCGGGGTTAAAGCCCGCACCGAGCGAAAACGCTTCCCTGGCAATTGACGGAAATTTGGAGGTCGCCCCTTGTTTCGACGTTCCAGCCCTTACGACCACGTTAGTATTGCAGCGGACTTTGACTCGATTCGCATCGGACTCGCATCGCCGGAGAAGATCCGGAGTTGGTCCCATGGCGAAGTGAAAAAGCCCGAGACGATTAACTACCGCACCTTTAAACCGGAACGCGACGGACTTTTCTGCGGCGCGATCTTCGGTCCGGTGAACGACTGGGAGTGCTCCTGCGGCAAGTACAAGCGCATGAAGTACCGCGGCGTGGTCTGCGAGAAGTGCGGTGAAGAGATCACCCTAAGCCGCGTACGCCGCGAGCGCATGGGCCACATTGAGCTCGCTTCGCCTTGTTCGCACGTGTGGTTCTTCAAGGGACTGCCCAGCCGTATCGGTCAGCTGCTTGACACCACCTTGCGCGATCTCGAGCGTGTCCTCTACTACGAGGCGCACATCGTCGTGGAAGCCGCTGAGGGCGTCGGCGTGAGCGCCGGCGAAATCATTCCCGACGACCGCAAACGGGAGCTCGAACTTGAGCACCCGGGCGACTTCATCGCGCTGATGGGCGCCGAAGGCGTCAAAGAGCTGCTCAAGCGCACGGACCTCGAAACCATGGCCGTCGAATTGCGCGACTCCATGCGCAATGAGACGTCGCTGCAAAAGAAGCTGAAATTCGCGCGCCGCCTGAAGGTCGTCGAATCTTTCCGCAAGTCCGGCAATCGGCCCGAGTGGATGATTCTGGATGTCCTGCCGGTTCTGCCGCCCGAACTCCGCCCGCTTGTCCCGCTGGACGGCGGCCGTTTCGCTACCTCCGATCTCAACGATCTGTACCGCCGCGTGATCAACCGCAACAACCGGTTGAAGAAGCTCATGGAGCTCAGCGCTCCCGACGTCATCGTGCGCAACGAAAAGCGCATGTTGCAAGAAGCCGTTGACGCCTTGTTCGACAATGGCCGCCGCGGTCACGTCCTGCGCGGGGCCAACAACCGTCCGCTGAAGTCGCTCTCCGATACGCTCAAGGGCAAGCAGGGCCGCTTCCGGCAGAACCTGCTCGGCAAGCGCGTGG
>CAMPKL010000468.1 GCA_946887065.1 uncultured Bryobacterales bacterium | reverse complement strand
GCTTTAGGGATTTGCGGTTAATGTTGGCCACGGCGTTTCTCTAGGTTGCTCGAAACATTATGACACGTTGACCCTAAAGGGGTTGCACTGAGTTTATGGTTCGGGAGTCCCGCAAGGAGGTCTCCGATCAGTACAAAAGTACCATATCGTGTAGGGTGGTTTTGAACCGATACATTTAGGATCACGCTTGGTTTTCTCTTGAGTTAAAACACTGAAAATTAAGGGAAACCCTTGGCAGGATTGCTAAAGGGCTGTATACTCGCGGTGGTAATGCTAAGAGACCTAGAGCGTACGCCGGTCCTATCGCAGGACGGGGTCGTCCTAAGCAAGAAGGTCCAGAAGGATCTACGCAGGCTAGCCGCGCGGCTAGGACCTGTTGCTAGTACGATTGAGGCCCGCTGGCAGCGACGTCTGAAGCGCGTCTTAGAGCAGCGCCTCGATGCTTCGCGTCAAAGGGCGTTGGCGTCAATCAATCCAGGCGCTTGGATGGACCTGCTGTCAGCCGGTAAGTTGGAAGAGTTTTTCGAGAATGTCGAGTATCACGCACGCAGACTGGCAAAGCTCGATGTCCCGCCTGCAAAGGTGTTGGCGTCGGTCGCTGAATATGAGCGGGTTTTTGCTCCCGAACTGAAAAAGGCATTCCCCGAAGACCACGCCAGTTATGGTTCCGCCCTAGATCATCTCTACTTCGGCATCAAGCTGACGCTGAACAACGCGTACTACCACGTACGCGACTTAGAGGCCGCGGCGTTCTATGACGTACTACAAGACCAGTTAGAAACTCTCCGGGTCAAGGAATTGCTGCAAAGGGTGCTGGAAACCCTAACGAGAACTTTCCGCGCCAATGGCGGAGTCATCCTGCTCACCGAGCCGGATTCCGACCTCCTAACCGTGAAGGCTTGGAAGGGGATGAGCGATCCCATGGCGCTCTGCTTCGACACCCGGCTTGGCGAAGGCTTGGCCGGCGAAGTCGCTTTGTCCGGCAAGGCCGAGGTCATTGTTTCCGTCGCCGCGGATGCCCGAGTCAAGTCGGCCAAAATCCGCCAGGACTTTCACAGCCTTTGGGCCGTGCCGCTGGCGGTGCGCGGCAAGATCACCGGCGTCGTCGAATTGGGCTTCTCCCACGAGTACAACTGCTTGCCGCGCGAAATGAAGCTGTTCGAGGCCATTGCCGAACGTTGTGCGTTGGCCATCGATAAAGCTCAGTTGCTTGAAGAGTTACACGAGCGCGAGGAGCAGATCCGCGCCCTCGGCGAACACATGATGAAGGTCGAAGAGGAGGAGCGCCGCCGGATTAGCCGCGAACTCCACGACGAGGTCGGCCAAAGCTTGTTGGTCGTGCGCCTCTACCTCGAAATGATCCAGGGCATGGTCGGCGACGAGAACAAACAGGCCAGTGCGAAGTTGGCGGATACGCGCAAGGTGGTCGAAGACACCATCGTCGAAATGCGCCGCCTGATTTCGGCGCTGAGCCCCAGCGTCCTCCAGGCGCTTGGATTGCCGGCCAGCATCAGACAGTTTGTGAGGAACTTGGGTCGCACGTTCCCGGGACGCGTTCGGGTCCGCATGTCGGAACTCGACGAGTTGCCCGAGGGACCCAAGATCATGATGTACCGCTTGGTTCAGGAGTGTTTCACCAATGCAGTGAAGCATTCATGCGCCGACAACGTGAGCCTGCAGGTAAGCCGCAAAAACGGTTCGGTTTGCATGAAGTTGCAGGACGACGGAGTCGGCTTTGACGTGAAGGATGCCGCTCGCAAGCGCGAATCGTTCGGCTTGGCCGGGATGCGCGAGCGGGTTGCTTTGCTTGGAGGCGACATCGACATTCAGACAAACCCCGGAGAGGGTACGAAGGTGTCGATCGCTATTCCCGTCTGACGGGACGACTTATTTGTTAAGGGAAGGAGCGGACGATACGTCCGGAAACGGTTACTAGGAGCCGTGGAGAATAGCAATGTCGAAAATTCGAATACTGCTGACTGACGATCATACTTTGTTTCGTCAAGGCATCTTGAACATGTTGGAGCATGAGACGGACATCGAGGTGGTTGGGGAGGCCGCCAACGGTACTGAATCCGTGGACGCTGTTCCAGCCCTTCGCCCTGACGTCGTGCTGATGGACATCGGCATGCCCGGGCTGTCCAGCTTCGAAGCCACGCGGCAAATTAAAAAGCTGCGTCCGGAGACGAAGATTCTGTTCCTGACGATGTACGACGACGAAGACTACTTGGTCGAGTGCATGGAAGTCGGCGGCAGCGGCTACGTCCTCAAGGACTCGCCTGCCGGCCAATTGCTCGCCGCCATTCGCGACGTGCACCGCGGCGGCAGCTACTTGAGCCCCAAAATGCTCTCCCAGTTGGTGGACGATTTCCGCTCGCGGATTAAGTCGACTCATCGTCAACCGCGTTTCGCCACCTTGACGCCGCGCGAGAAAGAAATCTTGAAGTTCTTAGCCGAAGGCCAGTCCGTCAAGGAAATCGCCCAACACTTGAACCTCAGCGTCAAAACGGTTGAAGCTCACAAGTTCAACTTGATGCGCAAACTGGACATTCACAACAAGGCGCAACTTGTGCAGTACGCGATCCAGAAAAAGATCATCCAAATCCCCGTCGGACCCTAGGCGACCTGTTTGACATTGAATTGCAGATAGATCGATACTGAAGGGGCTTTGAGCAACCCGCTTCAAGCCCCTTCGGCGATCCCTGCCGAGTCCTTGCGCAGCTTAACCGAGTTGCGGCTCGGCGAGCAGGGCATTGTTGACTCAATTTGCCTTCCAGCCGGGGACTCTAGACGCCTGATGGAGCTTGGCTTCTTGCCCGGGGCGGAGATACGGTATGCTCGGCGCTCGCCATTCGGCGATCCTCGAGTGTTCCTTGTCGACGGCTCCGAAGTGGCCTTGCGACGTGACACCGCGTTGCATATACTGCTGAGGCCGTCCCCGCTACTCGGCTAAATGGCGACTTCTTACCATCCCGAGGTGGTAAATCCAACCGCACCTGCCGGCGTCGGCCGGCGGCTTGTCGCTCTAGTTGGCCCGCCCAATTCAGGCAAATCAACTCTCTTCAATCGGCTCACCGGGTTGCGCCAAAAGGTGGCCAACTACCCTGGCGTGACCGTTGAGAAAAAAATCGGCGCCGCCAAACTGACCGCCGGCTTCGTGGTCGACGTTGTTGATCTGCCGGGAGTATATAGCCTGGAGCCGCGGTCCGAGGACGAGCTCATAACGCACGACGTCTTGCAAGGCCAGGTCCCTGGCATCAAGCGCCCCGACGCGGTTGTCTTGGTCTTGGACGCCACCAACCTCAATCGGCATCTGACACTGGCTGCGCCTATCATCGCGCTCGGCATGCCGACACTGGTCGTGTTGAACATGGCCGACGATATGCGCCGGCGCGGCGGTTCGCTCGATGTGAACGAACTGTCAAAGAGAATCGGCTCGCCCGTGGCCCTGTTGAGCGGCAAGACCGGCGAGGGTCTGGAGCCCTTGCGGGAATTCCTCGAAGGGCGCCTCGGCGCTCCGCCGCCGGTGCATCTCCCGGTGCTGCAGGACGTGCCGCGCTGTAGAGCGTGGGCCGTGGAGGCGAACGCGAAGGCCGGGTATCGGCAACCCGCGGCCCCGGAGTGGACGCGCCGTTTGGATGCGGTTTTTCTGCATCCAATCGCCGGTCCGCTCGTATTTTTGACCGTCGTCGTGGCCGTCTTTCAGTCGATCTTCACGTTGGCGCAGCCGCTCATGGACGGGGTCGAAGCGATGATCGCCATGAGCGGCGGTTGGATCGAATCGAGCCTGCCGCCCAATCTGTTTCGATCCCTTCTAGTCGACGGAGTTTGGGGCGGAGTCGGTTCCGTCGTCGTCTTTCTGCCGCAGATCCTGGTTT
>CAMPKL010000467.1 GCA_946887065.1 uncultured Bryobacterales bacterium | reverse complement strand
CTCCCAAGAGTCATCGCTCGAGTCATCGTCTGACTGATACGTAGTCCCGCTTCGCTCGGCGAGCAGACGGCGAATCGGATCGTCGTCCTCGGCGGCGATGTTGGCGTCGGCGACGTGCTGATCGAGCGCCTCCAAGGCGCGGGTTGTGGCTAAATAGCCGTCATCTTCGGCGACCGCTTCGGTTTCTTCCTCATCCTGCGCTTCGCTCCAGAAGTCCGCTACGGATTTGGTCTCCTCGGTTACCGTGGAGGTCGCGACCTCGGCTTCAATGGAAGCCAAAGCATCGTCAGAACTTTCAGCGGAAGCTTTCGCTTCCCAGTCGGCGCCGGTTTCTTCTTCCTCTTCGAGGGCAATGCTCGAAGTCTCGACGGCCGTCTCCGTCTCGACGACTTCCTCAACGACTTGCTCGGCTTCTTGCTCGCTAACCTCAGCAGCAACCGTCTCCTCGGCTGCCGGCTCTTCTTTCGCGGCTTGCTCTGTCGTTTGCTCGATCGGTTCGGCCACCGCGGCTACCGCGATCGGCTCGACATTGTTCCGGGGGATGACGGGGGTGGGGAAGCGAGCTTCCAGTTTGATCTTCCAGCCCAACGCTTTTTCGTTGTTGGGATTCAGGTCCAGCACCTTCTCGATCGCCGCCATGGCTTCAGCGGCTGTGCGGGCCAACGAAGCGTGCCACAACCACACGAGCTCGTTTTTCGGATTCGCCGTCGCCGCTTCCGCGAGCATTGCCCGGGCTCTATCCTTGTCCCCCGCTTTGTGGAAGGCCGCGGCCTCCCTAAGCAAGGTCATGTCGTCCGACGGGACGGAGTTATTTGCTGCCGTTTGTTTTTCCGATACCAAGGGAGACATCCTGGCTGGCCATAGGCCGCCGTATGTCCAAATTCTCACCGACCTATCGCGTTGCCGGTCACCGGGTATTAGAGGGATTGAGTTGTGGGAGTTTAGCCTAAGAGCATCGGGAGTTTTACGCAGTTAGCCTTAGTACCAACCGCTTAGCCTCTATGTCCGAGCCGGCGGCCGTGTCTTAGCCGCCGTAAGTCCTTTTTAGGCAGTGATATGGATGGGAACACACGCTCCCGATTTCGATCATCTCTTTTGATCGGACCGATTCTTTGTCAGGGTCGGCCCTAGCGCTGATACGATCGTCTTCTCGCACTATGCAGTTATATACCAAGATTCTCATCGGGCTCATTGGCGGAATCGTGGTTGGCGCGGGTTCAAACCTGGCGGGCCTCGAACCGGTCGTCGCGGTGCTCACCGCGTTGGAACCCTTGGGTACGGCGTTCATCCGGGCCCTGACGATGATCGTCATCCCGCTCGTCGTCGCCAGTTTGGTCGTCGGGGCTTCCTCTTTAGGCGATATCCGCAGACTGGGCCGGATCGGCGGCAAGACCCTGGGCTACTACCTGCTCACAACGGCGCTGGCTGTCGCTCTCGGGCTCGTGCTGTCGAATCTCGTTAAGCCCGGCGCGGGCGTGGATCCAGCCACGCGAGATTCGCTGTCCGCCCAGTTCCAGGGACAGGCCGAGGGCAACATGCAGATTGCGGCCCAGGCCCCGCCGCTCAAGGACGTCCTGCTCAACATCATTCCCCGCAATCCCGTGCAGTCGGCGGCAACGTTCGACATCTTGCCGCTGATCTTTTTCGCCGTGATCTTCGGAGCGGCGCTCAGCGTGCTGCCGGAGGCGAAAAAGGACCCCGTCATTAGGTTCTTCGACGGCGTCAATGAGGCGTCCATGGTGGTCATCGGCTGGATCATGGTCACCGCGCCCTACGCCGTATTCGCCCTGATCGCCTCGATCACGGCCCAATTCGGGCTCGATCTGCTGCGCAGCCTGATGATTTACGGGCTGGTGGTTGTCGCTGGATTGGCGATACATGGCCTGATCACGATCGGCTTCATGGTCCGTTTCGCGGCAAAGGTCAAGCCGTTGCAGTTCTTCAAGCGCATTTCGGGCGTGCCGCTGTTCGCCTTCTCGACGTCATCATCCAACGCCACGTTGCCGGTCACGATGGCGACCGCGGAGAACCAACTGGGCGTTTCCAAAGAGGTCTCCAGTTTCGTGCTGCCGCTTGGGGCGACGATCAACATGGATGGCACGGCCCTGTACCAGGCTGTAGCCGTGATGTTCATCGCGCAGATCTACGGTTTTCAGATGGACCTTGGCGCCCAGATGACCGTCGTTCTAACGGCGACGTTGGCTTCGATCGGCACTGCCGGCGTTCCCGGAGCGGGCGTCATCATGCTGATCGCCATCCTGCAGACGGTGGGCCTGGGAGACCGGGTGGAGTCGGGCATTGCCCTGATTCTCGGCATCGACCGCATCCTGGACATGCTGCGGACGGTCGTCAACGTCACCGGCGATCTGTCTTGCGCCGCCTTTGTGGCGCGCAGCGAAGGCGAGCAATTGGACCCGGAGATTTTGGTCTAATCGTTGTCCGACTCCTTCAGAATGCGGTCCACGGTGGCCTGGGCGATCGGATGGTATCCGGGCCGCGCTTTGGCGTAGATTGCCAGGGCTAGTCCCTTGCCTTCCGGCGTGGCGGCTAGAGCCTTATACAGCGGTTCGAGGAACTTACGGCGCCCCACGCTGGTTAGGAAGGATTCCAAGCGCTGGTAAGCGGGTGTGTAGCCCCGCTTGATCGACTCCTGCAGCCAACGTGCGATGATCTCTGCGTTCTGTGCTCGAGTAAACCCAAAGGCAGCGTCCAACTCGCCCATGCGCTCTACGGAGACGTCGGCCGGCAGGCCAGTTAGGAAATGCAATGTCTCTTGAGTCGACCAGCTCTTCACGGGGATGGCGCCGGCTTGCAGTTCGCCGGCCAGCCAAGCGATTCGCGCGTCGTCGACTAGCGTCAGAGCATTTGACTGCGGCGTCACCGCACCTTCGGGCAAGCCAGGCTTTTCAGTCCACTCTGCAAGGTCAACGGCATCCGCCGCTTCAGGCAGGTTTTCACGCAGATATTTGAGGAAGTCGGCGGTCGTGATGCTCTGGAAAGCGAAGTTTTCGAAATAGCCGCGTAGGAACGCATCCCAGCGCTCTCGGCCAACAGCCGCTTCCAGCGTCCGCAGTAGCAGCATTCCTTTGACGTAAGGGACTTGCGTGAATCCCTCATCCGGGTCGCGGCCATCCAGATTGACGTGCAGAATTTGATCCGCCTCGGGGAGTTCGGCCAGTTCCTCACGAAGACCGGTGACTTCAAGGGAAGCCTCCATGGCGCCGCGCGACTCGCCGAAGACGGCTTCTTGGATGCGGTTTTCGAGGTAAACCGTGAAGCCCTCATTCAGCCAGAAATCGCGCCAAGTGGCGTTGGTCACCAGGTTGCCCGACCAAGAGTGGGCCAACTCGTGGGCGATGACGCCGACCAGGCTGCGGTCGCCGGCAATGAGCGTAGGCGTCACGAAGGTCAGCCGCGGATTTTCCATGCCGCCGAAAGGAAAGCTGGGCGGCAGCACCAGAATGTCGTAGCGGCCCCAGCGATAGGGGCCAAACATCGACTCCACCGCCTGCATCATTTTCTCGGTATCGGCGAACTCGTTCGCCGCGGCTGCTACCACGGAGGGTTCCGCATAGACGCCGGTTCGCTCGCTCATCGGCTGGAAAGCGATGTCGCCGACGGCCAAGGCGATCAGATAGGAGGGGATCGCCTGGGGCATCTCGAAACGATACTCGCCCGTACGCGGCGCCTCGGGATGATTACCGGCGCTCATGACAGCGACTAGCGCGGGAGGCGTACGGATCACCGCCGAGTAAGGCGCGCGAACCGACGGCGTATCTTGCAGCGGGATCCAGCTCCGCGCGTGGATCGCCTGGGACTGCGAAAACAGATAGGGTTCTTTGCCGCCGGCGGTTTGGGCCGGCTCCAGCCATTGCAGGCCGCTGGCTTGCGGGCTGGTGG
>CAMPKL010000466.1 GCA_946887065.1 uncultured Bryobacterales bacterium | reverse complement strand
CGAGGATCATGACGGGCACGGGATCGGGCATGTTGCGCTTGACGCGGCCCGAGAGACCATCGTGGGCGACGGCGCCGACGGCTAGGCTGTAGAATCCCGCGACGCGCTTGCCGGCTCGGACGATGTAAGTGCGCGAGGCGCGAGAGGCCTCGTTCTGTGCGGCGCGGCGGCGTAGCCAATCGTCGAGGGCGGGTTCACCGCAACGGAATTCGCCGAGGTCGTGGCGCGGCGAGAGATTTTCAGGCGGGCTGAGCTTGGGCGTCATGCCCAGGGCGCTTTGGTTTCGAGCAGACGCCGGAGCTTGGGATTCTCGGCGGGCGGTTTGTCGAGCATTTTTATGAAGCGTCCGAAGGCCTCGTCGGAGAGCACGAAGTAGCGGCGGTCGAGCAGCACGGTTTCGGCCTCGCGGCAGGCGGCGTCGAGCATGAAGTCAGAGCGGTTGCGTCCGAGTGCGTCGGCGGCCTGGTCGATCAGGGCCTTTTGCTTGCGGCTGGCGCGGAGGTTAATGGTCTCGCTGCGGCCCGTTGTTGGGGAGGGGTTTGCCATTCGTGGTGCTCGATGTGTCTGCATTTAGTATACGTTGGTGTGCGCACAGTGTAAATACGGTGGCGCGGGTTTAGGAGGATTGAGGCGGATTACGCCAGGCCGAGGGGCCGATGAGGGCCAGGGTCAGGGCGATGCCGACGAGCAGGCCGGTCGTTATGGAGAAATACATGATTGTGGCAGCGGCTAGTAGGGCGATGCCGCGTTCGAGGCGGTCTTCGAGCATGGCTAGGGCGACGTAGGCGCAGGCGAAGCCCGTGAGCAGCAGCGTCAACGAGAAGGCGATGTCGAGCGTGGGACGCAGCAGAAACAGCAGCGGCGCGACGAAGTAGGTCCAGGGAACGCCGAGCAGGTAGTAGCTGCCGAGGCCGGAGAAGATGGACTGCATTTCGTGTTTGCCGCGGCGGTATCGCTCGGAAATCACGATCATGGCGCCGGCCCACAGCGGGCCTTGCAGCGGAAAGAACGGCCCGCCGATGAGAGCTGTGGCGGCGTTGCGCAAGCCTAGCGACAGATGAGTGCGCCGGTTGTCGAAGGGAATGGGTTCGTCGGGGCGGTCCACTGCGGTGTCCTGGAGGATGGCCGTGCCGGTGATGATGTCCGTGAACCCGACCAGATAGGCGACGAGCGCCAATGGCAGGGCGTGCGTGAAGGCGGTGAGGCTAGGCAATCCGAGTCCGATGACGCTGAAGTTGGCGATAAGGCCGGAGAAGTCCGGCCAGAACACGAGAGGGCCGGAATAGGCGACGAACTCATCGAAGCGCAGCTCGCCGATCATCCACCCAACGAAGACGCCGGCAAAGAATCCGGGTGCGATGCCGAGTGAAGAGACAACGCGCAGCCAGGCGTAGCGGGCCTTCCAGGTTTCGAGCGGCTTGGAGAACATCAACAGCAAACTCAAGCCGACGGCGACGAGAATGGAAACGGTGAAGGCGTCCAAACGCGCGGGACGTCCGCCGGAACGCGGGATGAACTCGCCGTAGATGGCGCTGAGCCCGGCGCCGAGAATGATGGTCGCGCGCAGGGCGCGAGGCACGAGGCGCAGGAAGAGCTTCCCTAAGCCGGTCAATCCGAAGAGCAAAAAGACCAAGCCGGTGAGCAGCAAGACTGCGTTGACGAACTCGGCGCGCTCCGGGCCTGCCGGAAAGGCGACGGCGGCGGCGAGCACCAGCGGCAGCGCGGGCGTGAGCCATCCGGGGGCGAACGGCTCGCCAAAGAGCAGGAATGACGAAAAGATGAACAGGGTTTGCACGACGACCAGGGCGATGGCCGTCTCGAAAGGCATGTGGAAGTGTTCGGCGTAGAGCGGTACGACCGCCATTCCCGTGGCGGAGCCGACGGTGAGACCTTGGAACAGTTCGGGCCACTCGACGCGGTAATGCACGAGGGGGATGCGGAGGGTGAAGGGACCCCAGCGAAGTCCGTCAGACATCGAAGAGGCCAATTGTAGCTAGTTCAGCGCCTGCCAAAGACCGGCGTAGTCATCGGTCCAAGCCAGGGAAGACGGATCGCTGCTGACGTCGACGGCTTGACGGACGCGCGGCTCGTCGAGAAACGCCTGGTTCTTGGTGAGCAGCATCCACACGGCGGCGTTGGCGCCGGGCTCGGAGCCGGGAGTGGAGATGCGTATGGCCTTGAGACCTAAACGCTTGGCGATGCCGTTGACGACGGGCGTGAGATCGAGGAAGCGATTGGTGATGTGGAAGGCCAGGATTCCGTCCTCTTTGAGGCGCATCCCGTAAACATCGGCAGCTTCGGCCGTAAGCAAGTGCAGCGGGATGGCGCCGCTGGTGAAAGCATCGATGGCCAGGATGTCGAAGCGGGTGGCTTCGCCGTTGGCGATTTCTTCTTCGAGGCGCACGCGAGCGTCGCCGGGGACCAACTCGATATCGGCGGCGGAGTCGTCTAGGTAGGTGAACTCCGTGCGGGCGACGTCGATGACCTGGGGGTTGAGTTCGTAGAAGCGGAAGGTGTCGCCGTCGCGGCCGTAAGCGGCCATGGTGCCGGCGCCGAGGCCGACGATGGCGACGTAGAGGGGCTCAGTGGTCAGGCGGCGCGGATGAAGATCGAAGGCGAGTTCGATGCCCGAGGCGGAGCCGAAATAGGTTGTGGGTTCGAGGGCGCGCTCAGGGTCGAGGTACTGCGTGCCGTGTTCGGTGCGTCCGTGAGTGAGGACGCGAATGCGGTCGCGGCCTTCTCCCTCTTCGCTCACGCGCAGCACGCCGTAGAAGTTGCGCATGGTCATCACCGTCCGCGCGTCGCGCGAGGACTCGAGGGCGTAGGCCAAGATCACGAGGCTCAGCAGTAAAGCCGGCGGCGGAGCCAAAAAAGCGGTGGGCCGAGTCGCATCGGGACGCCAACCCGCGACGGCCCAGACGACGATGGCGGCGATGGAGCTGGCGGCCAAGGTGATGGCGTATTCCCAGTAATCGGAAAAGATGCGCGGGGCGATCACGGCCACGAAGATCCCGCCCAGAGCGCCGCCGGCCGCAACCCACAGGTAGAACGAGGTTGCTTCGGCGGCGTGCGGCCGCAGATTGTACAACTCGCCATGGCAGACCATGCAGGCGATGAACAGGGCGCCGCAGTAGATGGCGATCTGCAAAACGATGGGCAGCAGTCCCCCGCCAGCCATAGCGATTGCCGCCGCGGGAATGGCGATGGCGAGCAGAAAGCTAAAAGGCTTGCGGCCATACCAGCTTTCGCTCTCGAAACAGAGGATGAAGGTCAACAGGTAGATTGTCAGCGGGAGAATCCACAAGAACGGCACGACGGCGATCTCTTGGGACATCTGATTGGTGGTCGCCACCAGCAGCGCCGAGCCGATGGCCGATAGCGTCAGCCAGGCGAGCTTGCGAGCGGCGGTTTGGGGGGGAGCAGCCTCTTCCACGGGAGCAACAGCGGGGACTTTGCGGACTTGCCAGGCGCAGTACGCGCAACACAGGGCGAAGAGCCCGTAGAGGAGACTCCAGATGAGGCTCTGTTGGTCCAGACGCAGCAGCGGCTCCACGATCGAGGGGTAGCTGACCAAAGCCAGCAGCGATCCCGCATTCGAGACGGCGTAAAGACGGTAGGCGGTTCGCGTGGGGTGAAGGTCGTGGAACCAACGTTGCACGAGCGGGGCGGTGGCGGACAGCGTCAGATAGGGAAGGCCCGCCGAGACGGCCAGCAAGGCCAGGATGTGCCACGTAGGATCGCCTTCGATCGCGCGCTTCCAAACCTCGGGGTTCGGCGCGATGGGCAATGCCAGCAGGGACAAGCCCAGAAGCGAGATGTGTACGATGCGTTGCGTGGCGGGGCGCAATGCCGTCGCCAACCAGTGGGCGTAGGCGTACCCGCCGAGGAGCAAGAGCTGGAAGAACA
>CAMPKL010000465.1 GCA_946887065.1 uncultured Bryobacterales bacterium | reverse complement strand
TGAATATCTCGTGGGCGATTGGGACGGGGACGGCGATGACAATCTTGCGGTGCGTCGTGGGAACTGCATCAACATGGCGCTCGATTTGGATGGCGCCCACGATCTAGTGCATTGCTTCGGAGATGGGCAACGGGAAGATCAGTACCTCGTCGGCGACTGGGACAACGATGGGGCGGACGAATTAGCCGTTAGAAGAGGGAATTGCATCAATATGGCATTCGACCTGGATGGAGCACACGACGCGCAGCAGTGCTATGGTAACGGCACGGTGCCGGCTCCGCGTCTGACGGATGAGAACTTCGAGAGGCAGTCTTTGGTGGAGAGTTCGCCGCTTTGAAGAAATGAGGGAGAATCGACGTGCAGGCGACCAAAGTGCAAGAGCCTCTCGGCTCGGGCCGCAAGGCTGGTCTATCCCTATCCCGTTTCGCCCGCTTGGCCGGGATGGTTCTACTGGGGATAGCGCTGTCGCCCGGTCAGGACTTCAATAAGGCAAGCCGAATGAATGTGAAAGGCGCATTCGTTCTTCCGGGCGACAGCGCTATTCCCCAGATTGCTACCGGGGGCGGTTCGTTCTTCATGGAGTTCCAGTTTTCAAACGTCACTCCAAGTCCGGCGACGGTTACCGTTCAGTTCTTCGACAGCGCCGGACAACCAATGGCCATTAGCTATGTGCAGGACGGACGCGACGTAGCCTCCGCGACCCTGTCCGCGGTAATCCAAGGGCGGGGCGTGAGTTTTGCGACTACTTCATCTTCCGGCCCAGTTCGCATCGGTTATGCGACCGTAGTGAGCGCTCCGGAGGATGCAGTGGCTGTCAGTTCGGCATTCAGCCAGATTGTACCTGGCCGACCATTGTTCAAGGCTTTCGTGCCGCTCTCGAGCGTTCTCCATGCGGAGTTCTTTGTTCCGTTCCTAAACTCCAACGGGCAAACCGCCTCTCTGGCGATCTTAAGCTTGACACCCCAGTCCCTCTCGCTCATTGCACGAAATCAAAGCGGCATTGAATTGTGTCGCGCGAGTCTTTCGCTTGGCGGAGGCCGCCACGATGCGTTTATCCTGCACGAGCGATTGCCGTGCACACGAGGCGCGGACGGTTTGCTCCACGTCCAAGGGACCGCCCTTGGGTTGTCCGCCTTCGGCTTGACCGCCCAGGACGACGGAGCATTTGTGACTCAGCCTGTGTACAGCGCTGCACCGTGAAGATTGGACCGGTCCGGCAACCCGCCGACCGGACCCTTACGGGCCGGTTCGAGCAGGGGCGAGGCCGGGGCTTTGCAATTCCCAGACCCGGCCTATACGGTGGGCATTTTCCTGGGACAGTAGGATCGAACTGGCGTCTGAGGTATGCAGCGAGCACGAGCATAAAGGCCACCGCTACGATGGCCCGCGAACTCGACCAAAGGGCCGAAAAGCGCTAAAATTCACAACCACGCAGAAGAGGATGCTCCTGCAGGGAGGACTGCAAGTCGTCGACCTTCCCGGGGATCGCGTGACGCGCGTCCAAGAGGTTGTTCGCGCATCGCCCCGGCTTTCAACGAATGACGCTTTCGCGTTCTCCCTCGCCGAAAGCCATCCCGGCTGCGTCCTCCTGACCGGAGACAGCGCTGCGTGTGATCGCCGAAGAGAACGAGATCGAGGTTCACGGCGTGCTGTGGATCATCGACGAGTTGCACCATCACAACGTTGAAGCACGACGCACGCTCTTCCAGGCGCTCAAAAGTTTTCAGGACGACCCGGCCGTGCGGCTTCCGAGGGCCGAGTTGCTGGCTGCGATCCGCCGCTACGGCAATAAACGATGAAAGGAGTCATGGCATGAATCAGTTTCGTTTTCGGCGTTTTGAGCGACACCGCATCGGAGGAACTCCCGACCAAATGGTGCTTTCGCTGCCTCCTCCCCGGACGCCTTCCGGCAAGATCTATCAATATACGCCCAACGCGGCGGCCGTACCGCGGCTGTTCCTCCTTGGCGAAGCGCCTGAAGAACGGACGATTGCGGAGGGAAATCTGCAACGGATTCGCCGGCAGCCGGGACCGGGTGAAACCGTCTGTCCTTACTCAGGCCACATAGCGCCAGACGGCGACTTCGTCCATTTCGACGATGTCGAAGCCGTGAAGAAGCAGATTATGTGGGAGGCGGGTCAAGATGTCGGAGACATGCTTGAAAACATGGCTCGTGACTTCAACCGACGGCAGCCGCGAGGCGGTCTCATCTCGATGAGCATGCAGGTGAAAAAAGCGCGGCGTGCCCGGCCTCCATCCATTCGCGAGGACTTGCTCCGCGACCTTGAGTGTGACGTCTGCCTGCGGGCCTACGGCGTTTACGCCATCGCTCTGTTCTGCCCTGACTGCGGAGCCCCGAACGTTGCCTTGCACTTCACACAAGAGGTCAGCCTCGTACAAGAACAGATCGCCCTAGCTGACCAACTTGAGAACGAGGGCCGACGCGAACTTGCGTACCGGCTGATCGGCAATGCTCACGAGGACGTTCTGACCGCGTTCGAGACCACCCTCAAAACCGTATTCCGTTACCTGGTGCGACTGCACCTGCCTGACGAGTTCGAGACGCTGTGCTCAAAGAAATCGATTGGCAACGCTTTTCAAAACATAAGTTGGACCCGGGAGCTGTTCGCGAAGATCAGCATCGACCCCTTCGCCGGTCTGTCACAGCATGACCTCGATCTCTTGACCCTCAACATTCAGAAGCGTCACGTGATCGGACACAATCTCGGCATTGCTGACCAGCACTATTCCGAACTCACCCAGGCCGAGCAACCCGGTGAAACCGTCGGCTTGATCGGCGATGAGGTCCGAGGCTTTGCGCAAATCAGCCTCGCCGTGGTCACGGACTTTGAACGGCGGCTGATCGTGGAACAGTAAGCGTCCGCCTTTCGGTGGGCAATCTGGGGCAATGCGGGGCGGCGCCCGTGGCAGGCGCGGCAACAGTGGTAACGTAGGACCAGTAACTTACTGAACCAAAAGGGACTCTGCGACGTCGAATCCCACCCTCACCGCCACTGAGTTTTCAGCAGCTTAAGGGTTTACCCGTACTTTGCTTGAGACGGACCGAACGCATTAAAGTCTGGACCGGTCGTTGTTAACGTTCCCGTTCGGTTTGCTGTCGGCCTTCGGCGCGGGATGTGGTATTTCTATGCTGCAATGACTCGCACTTCCCGTGTACTTCTCTGCGGCTTATTCATCAGCGCAGCCTCTCTCCTCGCACAGCGAAGCGAGGAAATCCGGCCCATCCCGCCGCCGGGCGTCGAAGTCCCCGAGCGAGTGCGCCCTGGCCTCGAAGCGGGTCTCGCGCGCCTAGAGGAAACCATCGGCAAGCTCGGCGAGAACGAGTTGCTGCCCGACGTATTGATCTACCAGCAGGCCGTCCGCTACGCCCTTGACTACAACGAGTTTTTCAATGAAGGCCAGTTCGCCGACGCTAGGCGCTTGCTGCAAACCGGCCAGCAGCGCGCCGATCAGCTGCTGCGCGGGCAAGCGCCTTGGACCACCGCCACGGGCCTGGTCGTAAGAGGCTACATCTCCAAGATCGACGGCAGCCCGCAGCCTTACGGCCTAGTGATTCCTGACTCCTATTCGCCCAGTGCCCCCAAGCGCTGGCGGCTGGACGCCTGGTTCCATGGACGCGGTGAAACGCTCAACGAAATCGCCTTCATCACCGGACGAGAATCCGATCCGGGCCAATTCACGCCACGCGACACCATCGTCATCCACCTCTACGGACGCTATTGCAATGCCAACAAGTTCGCCGGGGAAGTGGACCTATTCGAGGCCATGGACGACGTCAAGCGCCAGTACCCCATCGATGAGAACCGCATTCTCATGCGCGGCTTCAGCATGGGCGGCGCCTCGGCCTGGCAGTTCGGCACGCACTTTGCCGGCATGTGGGCCGCCGT
>CAMPKL010000464.1 GCA_946887065.1 uncultured Bryobacterales bacterium | reverse complement strand
GCATCGTGCGGAATCGTGTACGTGTCGACTTCGAGATCGCCGATCATCAGCCTCGCGCCTGCCTGGAACGTCTCCACCGCGGGCTGCACGTCGCCCCAGTCCAACGCTCCGGCCGTCCTCTCCGTCAGGTAAACCGGCGTCGGCTTCTTCTGCTTCTTGATCAGCGTCTTCAGCCCGCTGATGTGGTCCGAGTGCTCATGCGTCACGAGTACCGCATCAAGATTGTCCGCCGACTCCCCGACAGCCGCCATGCGTTTGGCCAGGGTGCGGTAGCTGAAACCGGCGTCCACCAACACGCGCACCCGTTCCGTGCACACAAGCGCCGCGTTGCCCTTGCTCCCGCTGCCCAAGATCGTGATTCGCAGACTCACCGTGCGCTAGCCGACCCCCAAAGCTCGTAGTCTTCAACCACGTTACGACAAGATAGAGTATACCCCTGGAATCGCTTTCCCCAATCATCGGATCGTGCACTGAATCATCGTCATTGTCCGCGGTCACCGTTAGGGACGTGCGTCGGGAAACGCCCCTCCATCGCCTTCCGCAAGCCCAGCGCTTCGCTAAAGTAGGACGGTGCAAGCGCCGTCGCCATTGATCGATAGAGCCGCACTCGAGAGGCTCGAAAGGCTTTCCGTGCGCTGGAATCGCTCCTTCGCCGGACTGCTCGGCGGCCGCAACGTCTCCCGGCGAGCCGGCGTCGGCCACGAATTTCTCGATCATCGTAATTATCATCGCGGCGACGATCTCCGCTCAATTAATTGGCGCGCCTATCTGCGATTGGAACGTCTGTTCTTGAAGATGTTCCGCACGGAACCGCGCACGCCGATTCGCATTTTGCTCGACGTCAGCGAGTCCATGGCTTGCGGCGGCGAATCGGGCGGGGAGCCCAAGTTCTCCTACGCCTGCCGCCTGGTTGCCGCTCTCTGCTACGTCGGCCTCGTGCGCCTGGAAACCATCGTCATCCATCCGTTCTCCGACCGCCTGTTTGAGAGCTTCCGGGCTCAAGGCGGACGGCACCGTTACGCCCGCGCCGCCGACTTCCTCGAACATCTTCAAACCGGCGGCAGATCCGACCTCGCCGCCGTCGCTCGCAGTTTCTCGACGGACGTCACCGCCCCTGGTCCGACCATTGTGATCTCCGATTTCCTCGATGAGGGCGACGCCCCCGCCGCTTTGCAGCGCCTGGCTGCCGAAGGCCACGAGCTCGCTCTCGCCCAATTGATCGCTCCTGAAGACCGTCTCCCTCCGTGGGACGGCGAGCTCGAGATCGAAGACGCCGAGACCGGCCGGCTGCTTCACGTCCAGCTCAATCGCGAGACCGCCGAGGCGTTCGCCGCAGACTTCGACGCCTACTCCGCGGCCATTGAGAACGTGGCCCTGCGGCATGAAGGCCGCTACATTCGCCTCGAAACCGACGTATCCATTGAGGATGCGCTATTTAGTTCCCTGACGCGCGCCGGAGCTTTGTCCGCGCAATGAACTCATGGGGCTTCTAAACCTGACCCTGACCCAGTTCCTCGCGGTGCTGCTTCCCGTAGCCGCCGGCTTGGTCGCGCTCTATTTCTACGACCGCTCTCGCCGCCGCATCCGCGTTTCCTCGTTGCGTTTCTGGGGACGCCGCTCGGCGCCGCCGGTCGCTCAGCGCCAACGCAAGATCCAGCAACCCTGGTCGCTTCTATTGCAGCTTCTCGCGGCCTTATTGTTGCTGCTGGCTATAGCCGACTTCCGCTGGGGCCTCGGGGATACGCCGCGGCATCACGCCATCATCCTCGACGGCTCGGCGGCGATGCTCTACCGCACCGGCTCCGGCGCGGCCGCCATGGATCAAGCCCGCCAAAGCGCCCTGGCTTATCTAGACGCCCTGCCCGCCTCCGACCCCGTCGCCTTGATCCGCGCGGACGCGGCGCCCTCCGTCGTCGTCGGCTTTACCGACGACCGCGCCCGGCTGCGCCAGGCCATCGAAACCTTCAGTGCCGGCTGGACCGCCTTGCGTCTTGACGCCGCCCTCGAACTCGCCCGAACATCCTTATTGCTCGCCATCGGCGCGCCGCCGGACGGTCCGGCGCCGGAAACCCTGGGCGAGACCGTCTACATCGGCGCCGGCCGCATCGAGCCCGGCTCCGAACCTGGCGCCCAGCCGCCGTTTCTGCGCTATATCCCCGTCTCGGAACCCGGCAACGACCTCGGCATCGTCCGTTTCTCCGCCGGCCGCACGCCCGATCAGACCGGTCTATGGCAAGTCGCGATTGAGATCCTGAACGATTCCGACGCCGCGCGGCAGGCCACCGCAACCGTCGACTTCGCCGGACGCCGGCTCGGTGAGCGCACCGTCGCGCTTGCTCCGCGAGCTTCCTCCGTCGTCGACTTCCGTATCCGTACAACCGGCGCCGGAACGCTCGAAGCCTCGCTCGAAAGCGACGACGCCTTACCTGAAAACGACCGCGTTGCCCTCGACCTACCCGCCGCCCCGCATCTGGCCACCGCCTTCCTCACCTCGCGGCCGGATGCTTGGCAGGCGCTCATCGGCGCGAACCCCGCCATCACCGTCGCCGAATCGGGCGCGACGCTAACCATCGCCGATCGCTCCTCCAACGTCGCCGACGCCCAGGTCTGGATCGATCCCCTCCCCGCCGACTCGCCGGTCGAGATCCTTGAGAGGGTCAACCGCCCGCGTATCACCGCCTGGGCCCCCGGCCATCCCGTCACCCAGGGCCTGCGTGAAACCGACATCCGTCTCTCCGCCGCATCCATCCTCGCCCCAGAACCCGATGATGTCGTCCTGGCGGAATCCGCCGAAGGCCCCATCGCCGTGGCCCGCCTGCGCAACAACCGTCGCCAAGTGATCCTCGGCTTTGACCTGCTCGATCCAGCCGCGGCAGGACGGCTGACCGGTCCGCTGCTGTTTGCCAACATCATCAGTTGGTTCGCCCCCGAAACATTTCGGTCCGTGGATGTGGAAGCCCGGCCTCCCGGCGTTTTGCAACTACCCATCGGCTCCTACGCTGACTCCGAAATCGCCGTCGAAGCGCCTCAAGGCCTCGCTCCCGTTTGGCTGCGGCACGGCGACGAATTGCGCCTGTTCCGCTCCTCGCCTGGGCTGATCCGCGTGCGCACTCCCGCGCAAGACTCCAGCATTTCGATGACCCTGCCTGCTCCAGGCCGCTCCGTATGGGAGCCTCCGGCGACCGTTCGCCGCGGCATTCCCGATTCCGCTGCGATCTCCAGTACCGTCTTTTGGCCCTGGATGGCCCTGCTCGCCGTGGCGCTGCTTTTCGTGGACTGGCGCCTGTTCGGCGATCCCACTCTCCAAACAGCCGCGCCCGCCGCCGGGGAGGTCCTCACTTGACCGCGGCAAGCAATTGGATGCTTGCCCTCGCCCTGCTGCCGCTAGCGTGGGCCGCTTGGGAATGGCGCTCCTCCCGCCGCCGCGCCGCCCTGCTGCTCAAGGCAATCTCGTTCTCCGTCATCCTGCTGGCGCTCGCCCAGCCGCGTTGGCACTCCTTCGAGCAGCGCTCCGGCATTGCAGTCCTGGTCGACGCCTCGGCCAGCATTCCCGCTGAGCAGCGCGCCCTGGAGCAGCAGTTCGCCGAGCGCCTCGAAGATGCCTCTTCCGACTCCGTCGTGCGCGCCATCGACTTCGATTCCGGCGTGCGCCGCGCAGGTGATGTACCCATCGACGCCAATCCTTCTTCCGGCACCGATCTCGAACTCGCGATCCAAGGCGCCCTCTCCGCTCTGCCGCCCGACCGGGCGCCGCGTATCGCCCTGCTGTCCGACGGCCTCGAAAACCTCGGCGTCGTCGAGCGCGCCGTCGAACAAGCCCGTCAACGCGGCGCGCCGATCGATACCATCTCGCTCCCCGGCCGCGCCGCGCCGCGGTTGCGGCTACTGGCCGCCGAAGCTCCCGCCCAGGTT
>CAMPKL010000463.1 GCA_946887065.1 uncultured Bryobacterales bacterium | reverse complement strand
AGTGTTGCGGACCACGGCCGTGACCGGCGCCGTTCCCGCCGTAGCCGCGGGCCAAACGCTCAACCCGGCGGCGACCTTGCCCCCCGACGCGGTGGTCATGCCGCGCAGCCGCCAGCGGTTGATGCAGGGGTTGTTGGTTGCGGCGATGTTGGCCTTCGCGGGGCTCGCCGTGCTGCACTTCCGGGAGGCGCCGCCGCGGAGCTTGCCTACGGTCGAATTCACCATCGCGCCGCCGGAAGGCGTGCGACCCGCGAACCTCAGCCTGTCGCCCGACGGCCGCTATCTGGCGTTGTCCGCATTTGCCGGTGGATCGCTCTGGCTGCGCGCGCTCGACTCAGACCAATGGCGTGAACTCCCAGGGACGGTTGGCGCGATATATCCCTTCTGGTCGCCCGACAGCACGCAGATCGGCTTCTTCGCCGACGGCAGGCTCAAGAAGATCACTGCGGCGGGCGGTCCGCCGCAAACGGTCACGGAAGCGAACGACGGCCGCGGCGGATCGTGGGGCGGGGACGGCACGATCGTGTTTGCGCCGGCGCCGTTCGGTCAGATTCAGCGCGTCTCCGACTCGGGCGGAGAGTCGACGGCCGTCAGCGAATCGGCGGAAGGAGAAGCCGCGCCGCGCCGGTTTCCTCAGTTGCTCCCCGATGGGCGGCATTTTCTTTACGCGGATGGTTCGGCACAGTCCGGCATCTACCTGGGTTCCCTCGACGGCGGCCCTGCCCGGCGCCTGCTTGCCGACGAATCCAATCATCTGTACGTGCCCCGTGGGTCCGGAGCCGGGCAAGGCCTCTTGCTGTTTGTGCGCGAAGACGTGCTCATGGCGCAGCCCTTTGATGCCGCCCGGCTAGAGCTGGCGGGAGGCGCTATCGCCCTGCCCGCGCACCCGGCCCCTGCCGGGAACGTTAATAACTTCGGGTTCGCCGCTTCCGCTGCGGGCCTTTTGGCTTATATAAGTTCCGCGGACATCGGTCCGCGGCGCCTTGTGTGGGTCGATCGCGCGGGAACGGTCGTGGACCCAACCGATCTGATTGCTCCAACCTTAGCGGGGCTTCGCTTGTCGCCGGACGGAACACGCGTCGCCTACGTTTCACGCGAGGGCTCGAATTCCGACGTTTGGGTCCAAGATCTGCAACGCGCGACGCGAACCCGCCTCACTGACGGCCCAGCACTGGACGGACGACCTGTATGGTCGCCCGAGGGCCGCGAGGTCGTCTTCGGATCCCAGAGTGGCTCCAGCCTAGGCATGCGGTCCGCCGACGGTTCCGGGTCCATTGTTTACCTCGCCGCCCAGAATCAGAACGTATTCCCTTCGGATTGGTCGGCGGACGGCAGATTCCTGCTCTACTCCTGGCAACATCCTGTGACGGCTCACGATATTTGGTCTCTGGAGCGCACGGGGACTGGGAATGAGGGCTGGACTCCCCGTATCTTCTTGGCCACGCCGAGCCGGGAAGTCGGCGCTCGACTCTCGCCCGACGGGCGATATGTCGCCTACGGCTCCGATGAATCGGGCCGGTTTGAAGTTTATGTGCAGCCGTTTCCCGAAGGCGGCCAGCGCACCACGGTATCGACCGAAGGCGGGGTTGGTCCGGTGTGGAGCCGGGACGGCACGGAATTGTTCTACGTCACGCCCGGCGACGAACTGGTTGCGGCCCAAGTCTCGACCGAGGGCGAGTTTTCCGTGAAGAGTTCGGCGAAGCTTTTCGGACGAGCGGGGATGCGCGCCAACGCCAACGCCGGCAACAACTACGACGTTTCGTTGGACGGCCGGCGGTTTCTCGTGGCGGAACCCGTCGACGGCGACACGGGCAGACCGGAATCGACGATCCACATCATCCAAAATTGGCAGGCGAAGTTTTTGACGGGACAGTAGGCGTGGACCCGCTGAAGCGGCTTGGGGAAGGGTTGAGCGGGGATTTCAGAAACCAGCCGTAGAACGGCTGGCCTAATCATGAGCCCGGTGAACCGGGCTGAGCGCGCGCGGAGCGGCTCGATAGAGGGAAGGGGCGAAGAAATCGAACTGACAGGGCAAGCGGCTCGATAGTCCCCTGGGACTACTGCACCACCGGGAAGCCGCGGTCGCGCATGAGGGCATCCGTGTCGACGTCGCGGCTGCGGAAGCGGCGGTAGCCTTCGGCCGGGTCGACGGTGTCGCCGACGCTCATGATGTTGTCGTAAAGCCGCTTGGCGACGACGGGGTCATACGGTCCGTCCGCTTCGAGGAATGCCTCGAACGCGTCGGCGGTGAAGACTTCAGCCCACAGGTAAGAGTAGTAGCCGGCGGCGTAGCCTTCGCTCGACCAGATGTGCGCGAACTGCGGCGTGCGGTGACGCATGGGGATCTCGCGCGGCATGCCGATCTCGGCCAGCGTGTCCCTCTCGAACTGATCGGGGTCGATGTCGCCGGGATCGGCGAGGGTGTGGAACTTCAGATCGACAATGGCGCAGGCCAAATATTCGGTTGTCGCAAAGCCTTGATTGAACGTAGCGGCGCGCTTGATCTTCTCGACCAACTCCTGGGGAATCGGCTCGCCCGTCTTGTAATGCAATGCAAACTGGTTGAGCACTTCGGGCGTCGATAACCAACGCTCGTTGAGTTGCGAGGGGAACTCCACGTAGTCGCGCGCCACGTTGGTGCCGGACAGCTTGGGATACGTGACGTTCGAATTGAGACCGTGAATGGCATGGCCGAACTCGTGGAACAGAGTCTCCGCGTCGTCCCAGGAGATCAGTACCGGCTCGCCGGGCGCGCCCTTAACGAAATTGGAATTGTTCGAGACGATCGTCTTGATATCGCCATCCATGCGATGTTGCGGGCGATAGTCGTTCATCCATGCCCCGGAACGCTTGCCGGGACGGGCGTAAGGATCGAAGTACCAAAGGCCGACGTGTTGACCGTTGCGCGTGACTTCCCACACGCGCACGTCGGGATGATAGACGGGCACGTTGTCGACTGGATTAAAGTCAAAGCCGTAAAGCTGGCCGGCGGCCCAGAACATGGCCTCGCGCAGCTTCTCTAGCTGCAGGTACTGCTTGATTTCATTGGCGTCGAGGGCGTATTTGTCCTTACGAACCTTCTCCGCGTAGTAGCGGTAGTCCCACGGCTCGATGGTGATGTCGGCGCCTTCTTGCTTGGCGATGGCTTGCATGTCGGCGACTTCTTCGCGGACGCGGGCGACGGCGGCCGGCCAAACCTTCATCATCAAATCCATGGCGGCTTCGGGGGTTTTGGCGACCTGCTTCTCAATCGCGCGGTGGGCAAAGGTCGGATAGCCTTGCAACTTGGTTCGCTCGGCGCGCAACTTGAGGATTTCGGAAATGCCCTTGTTGTTGTCGTACTCGTCGCCGTTGTCGCCGCGGTTGTAGTAAGTCCGCCAAACCTGCTCGCGCAGCGCGCGGTCGTTGGAGTAGGTCAGGAAAGGATCCATCGAGGAGCGAGTATTCGTGATGGCGTACTCGCCTTCGTGGTCGCGCTCTTTGGCGGCAGCAGCGGCGGCGGCGACGTAGGACTCAGGCAAGCCGCCGAGTTGGTCGGCGGAGATATAGGTGACGTAGCTTTCTTCGTCGTGCAGCAAGTTCTTCGAGAAATCTGTGTAGAGCGTGGCCAAGCGCTGGTTGATTTCGGCGATGCGGGCCTTCGCTTCATCCGAAAGATTGGCGCCGGCGCGGACGAAATCGGTGTAGTAATCCCAGACCAGGCGTTGTTGTTCGGGCGTGAGCTGGTCGCGCTCGGGCGACTCGTAAACAGCCTTGATGCGTGCGAAAAGCGCGGCGTTTTGGTTGATCTTGTCCTGCATCGCTGCAAGCTTGGGCTCCATCTCAGATTCGACTTGGCGAAACTCATCGGTCGACATCGTGGAGGACCAAACCCCATAAACGGCAGCGGCGCGATCGAGCGACTTACCGGCGCGCTCCATGGC
>CAMPKL010000462.1 GCA_946887065.1 uncultured Bryobacterales bacterium | reverse complement strand
CCGCCACCCAATCCGCGAACTCCACCATATAGCTGTTGATGGGTCCGCCCCCCAACCGGTAGACGCCGGCGGCCATCTCTTCGACAGTCACGATTTCCGGGTCCGTTTGAGTTGACGCCTGCAGGTTGCCGGGAACTGGTACTGAACTCGGGCAGATATTCGGTTGAACGTCCGGAAACACACCGCCGTAAGCGTTGTGGCCAGTGCTTTCGCTCGCGAATTGATAGTTGTCGTCCCAGCCTTGGTGCGAGTGCCAGTTCGTCGGCCACTTCACATCGCCGAATTGCTTTTGATTCGTGGATTCCTGCTCGATATTGAAGTCGCCGAGCACGGGCGAGTGCACCATCACGTGGATGCGCTGAATCTGGTTCTGCGGGTTGATCGTGGCATCCACTCGGTACTTGCCGAGCACGGTGATCGACACAACATGCATCTTCGTGAGATTGACGACGTTGCCGTCTCGCCCCATCTCGATCTGCTCCCAGCGCCAGAACGCCTTGGGGTTGGCGCCGGGCATGCGAGCGGCCTTGAGGAAACCCGGTGGATTGAGCCAGATGTCGAGCTGCCAGCGTTCCGCATCTTCTGCCGTGGCAGCGACTGGCGGCCCGTCGCCATCGATCGCCCAGGCCGTATCGCCATTCACGACAAAGGTCTGACGCGAGTGCTGCTGAGTCGGCGTGCCGCCCATCCAACCGAGACCGTATTTCCACGAGGCGGGATTCCCACCCGGCGCCCGGTCGAAGGTTTCAACACTCGTTCCGGTCTCCCAGTTGATCATGCGAGTGTAGTTGGCCATCTCGCTGCGCTTCCAGTCGACGTTGGGCGCGTTGTCGTAGACCTGCCCTACTGCGCCGCTATATCCGGTCCCCGAAAAAGTCACGCACTGGAAATTCTGCTCGCCGATCTCCTTCGACGCAGCGGCCAGCAGCGGCATCGGGTCGACGAATCCCGGGGGAAATTCCTGTGCCAATACCGAAGCGCTCGGGAGCAGGAACAGCACAGACAGGATCCAGAGCTTCTTATTCATCGTTCTTATCTCCACCTCGACTGCTGACGTAGCTTATCAGGCCGCCAACGCTGAACGATCCGGCAAACCAATAGCGGTAAGACATCGGATCTCCGCGTAACGTCGGCATCAATGTACGACATCCCTGCCGGTCGATGCACGGGCCGCAAGCTGCCGCCATCCCCACCTCCCACGCAAAGTTATGAGACGATTGGCTTTCGGCCTTTCGCCGCTCCGGTCCTCCACTCGACCTCATGACTGAACTAGCCGAGAACCCGGCGCCGTCTCGCCCGAGCCCGATCTATTGGATCGTTTCTTTGGCCTTGGCCGGCGTGCTTCTTTATTACTCTCTGCGCGGCATCGAATGGGCGACCGTGTGGGGAGTCCTCAAAGGCGCCGAGCCGTCCGGAATCGCCGCGGCCCTAGCCATCATGTCGACGGCTCTGTTCCTGCGGTCCCTGCGCTGGCGCGTGCTGCTCTCCTCGGAGAGACGGATGCCGATCTCCGACGTTTTCTGGGCCACGGCGGCAGGCTATCTCGGCAACAATTTTCTTCCCGCCCGGGCCGGCGAGTTCGTCCGCACGGTGATGATCAGCCGCCGCACGGGGCTCAGCAAAACCTTCGTGCTCACCACCGCCTTGTGCGAGCGGGTCATCGACGCGTTGGCCCTCATCACGATTGCCTCGGCGGTGCTGCTTGTTCTGCCCCAGAATCCAGGCTGGCTGAACGATGCCGCCGAGCCGCTGGCCATTGCCGGCATTGCCGGCGTCATCGTGCTGAGCCTATTCCCGCTGTTTGAGCCGTTCTGGGAGCGCCTGTTGGCCCGCCTGCCCATTCCGGACCGCTTCCGCGAACGCGCCGAACACTTCCTGCGTCAGGGCGTTCATGGTCTGCGGAGCTTCCACGACCGCGCACGCCTGGCCAAGTACTTGGTGTTGACCTGCGTCATCTGGTTGCTCGACGGGGCCATCGTCGTGGTCGGCTCCAAGGCGATTGACGCATCCATTCCGCTGAGCATCGCCTTCCTGCTCATTGCCGGCCTCGGCCTCAGCAGCGCCCTGCCCTCGACCCCCGGCTATGTCGGCATTTACCAATTCGCCGCCGTCACCATCCTCACGCCTTTTGGGTACACACAAGAGTCCGCTATCGCCTTTATCTTGCTTTTCCAAGCGATGACGTACGTGGTGTTCCTCTTCTGGGGCGCAGTCGGCATTTGGTCAGGGTCGAAAGCGCCGGCGCTGGCTGTCACAGAATAGCTCCCGGATTGGCAGGGCCTCAGCCGGCGGCAGTTCGTCCGGCGCAATTCCCCTTGATATACTGGCCCCTTAGGCTTACCGGCGTTTCTTCGGTCGGCTCCGCACCAAAAATCTCAATGACGCGTGTTCGCTTCGCACCCTCTCCAACAGGATTCCTGCACATTGGCGGAGCTAGAACTTTTCTCTTTAACTGGCTCTATGCACGCAAGTTAGGCGGCACGGTCATTCTGCGCATTGACGATACCGACGTCCAGCGCTCCACCGACGCGTCGCTGCAGTCCATCCTCCAAGGCATGGAGTGGCTGGAACTCGATTGGGACGAGCAGTACTACCAATCCAAGCGCGTGCAGATGCATATCGACGCCGCTCACGCGCTGCTCAAGAAGGGCGCGGCTTACCGCGACTTCACCCCTGCCGACGCCGACGAACCCAAGGATCACAGCGAAACGAAGGTCGCCTGGACCTCGAATCCCGGCCAGCGCGAAAGGTCGGCGGAGGAGAGCGACCGGATGGCCTCGGAGGGTCAGCCTT
Source organism: uncultured Bryobacterales bacterium (assembly GCA_946887065.1). Next base: position 1,131 of record CAMPKL010000462.1, on the reverse strand, counting down.
TTGTTATCCGTTTCCGCGTCCCGCGTGAAGACCCAAAGGGCGTCGCCTTCAAGGATCTGGTCTTCAAAAAGCAGTTCCGCAAGTACGCCGACATCGAAGACTTCGCCCTGCTTCGCAGCGACGGTTTCCCGACCTATCACCTGGCCTCTTGCGTCGATGACGCGGACCTGAAAATTACCGACATCCTGCGCGGACAGGACCACCTCACTAACACCTTCAAGCACGTGCTGATTTTCGAGGCGCTCGGCGCTACGCCGCCGCAGTTCGGACACATGCCGCTGCTTCTCGGCCCCGATCAATCCAAGCTTTCCAAACGTAGGCATGGTCCTCTCGTCAGCGTCGTCAACTACCGCGATGCCGGGTTCTTGCCGCAGGCCTTCATCAACTTCATCAGCCTGCTCGGCTGGTCCTCCAAGGACAATCAAGAAGTCTTCACGCTTGAGGAACTCCTCGCTAAGTTCAACCCCGAAGATATCCTGCGTACCAACTCCATCGTGCAGTTCGACGAGAACGACCCGGTAAACTGGGCGCCGCCAAAGGCCGTCTGGCTCAACGGGCAGCACCTGCGCACGATGCCAGTCGAGAAGCTCATCAAATACGTCAAGCCCGAGCTGATCCAGGCCGGGTGGTGGAAGGATGAGTTCGAAGGCGACCCTCAGATCCTCAAGAAGATCGACGCCATTCGCAGCCGCTTCAACATGCTCACGGAATTTCGTCAACGCGGCGCGGCCTACTTCAGCGACGTGTTTCCCATCGAAGACAAGGCCGTCGAAAATCTCGACAAAGACAGCGCCCGCGAACTTCTGCGCGGACTCGCCGATCCGCTCGAAGCGCTCAGCGATTTCAACCAAGGCACTGTCGAGGCCGCTTTGCGCGCCTATGCCGAAGAGAAAGGCGTCAAGGCCGGGCTGCTTATCAACGGCTCGCGCGCCGCGCTCACCGGCCAGTCCGTCGGACCCAGCGCGTTTGAAGTGTTCGACCTGATCGGACAAGAAAAGACTGTTCAGCGGCTCCGCGCCGTGTAAGGGAAGAACAAAGAAGAATGCTCATACTCGGTATCGGCGGCTGGCGTCACGACGGAGCAGCCGCCTTGTTGCGCGACGGAGAAATCGTCGCCGCGATCGAAGAAGA
>CAMPKL010000461.1 GCA_946887065.1 uncultured Bryobacterales bacterium | reverse complement strand
ACGGAGAGGACTGGATGAATTTTGTCGGCGCGACCCGGCTCCGCTTGCGAAGCGCGGGGATAGCATTCACAGCATTGGCGACGGTCGTATCGGCGAATGCCCAGACCCCTGCCGCATCCGAAGTCCGCGGCCAACTCGTCCAGCAATACTGCATCTCCTGCCACAGCGCGAGCCTCAAGACCGGCGGCCTCGTCCTCGAAGGCATCGACCCGGCAAAAGTCAGCGAAGACGCCGGCGTCTGGGAGCGCGTCCTGCGCCAAGTCAGCACTGCACAAATGCCCCCAGCGGGTATGCCCGGCCCCGACGAAGCCGCGCGGACCGCTTTCGCCGATAACCTCGAAGCCGCGCTCGACCAAGCCGCCCGCGCCAACCCGAACCCTGGCGTCACCGCTCCGCATCGCCTCAACCGCGTCGAATACAGCAACGCCATTCGCGACCTGCTGGCCGTCGACACCAAGCCCGGCGAGGCGCTGCCCGTCGACGACTCCGGCAACGGCTTCGACAATCAGGCCGACCTGCTCTCCATGTCGCCCGCCCTGCTCGAACGCTACATGTCGCTGGCGCGAATCATCAGCGGCACGGCCGTCGGCGATCTCAAAGCCAAGCCGATCGAAGTGCAGTACGGATCGGAATCGCGCGCCGACCGCCGTGACCCGAATCCCTTGCTGGTCCCCTTCGGCTCACGCGGCGGCACGGTCTTCGAGCACTACTTCCCGCTCGACGCCGAGTACGAGTTGCGCTTTGACATTACCGGCGCCGACGCCCAAATCCTCCGCATTCCCGTCAAAGCCGGTCTCCATCGCGTCGTCGCTACCTTTCTCGGCGATGCCGCCCGCGCAGAAGTCGCCCTGGCCAGCACCGGCCGCCGCGGCGGAGGAGGCGGAAGCGATCTCCCTCCCGCTCAACTCGACATCCGCATGGACGGCGCCCGCCTCCAACTCGCTGAAGTGAAGCAAGGCGCCGCGCCGGCAGAAGTCGGCAAGATCATCGTCGCCGGCCCGTACAACGCCGCGGGACGCGGCGATACGCCCAGCCGCCGGAAAATATTCATCTGTCAGCCGTCTTCAACTCAGCAAGAGCCGGACTGCGCCAAGGCCATCTTCACCAACTTGGCTCATCGCGCCTTCCGTCGCCCGGCTGTCGAGTCCGACATCCAGCCGCTGCTGCGGTTCTACGACGACGCCCGCGCGGCAGGCGGCGACTTCGACGAAGGCATCCGCTACGGCCTGCAAGCGATCCTCGTCTCACCCGACTTCCTCTTCCGCGTCGAGCATGACCCCAAGGACGCGGCGCCCGGCAGCGTCTATCGCCTCAACGATCACGAACTCGCCTCGCGCCTGTCGTTCTTCTTGTGGAGCACCATCCCCGACGACGAATTGTTGACCCTCGCCGATCAAGGCAAGCTGCGTGAACCAGGCGTCATCCAAACGCAAATTCAGCGCATGTTGGCCGACCCCAAGTCCGACGCGTTGATTTACAACTTCGGCGGGCAGTGGCTCTACTTGCGCACGCTCGCCAACGTCAAGCCCGACCCCGAGATCTTCGACACGTTCGACCAGAATCTGCGCCAAGCCTTCCAGCGCGAGACCGAGCTTTTCCTGACCAGCATCTTCCGCGAAGACCGCAGCGTGCTCGAAATGCTCGACGCCGACTACACCTATCTCAACGAGCGGCTCGCCGAACATTACGGAATCGCCAACGTCTACGGCCCGCAGTTCCGCAAAGTCCATCTCCCCGCCGGTTCTCCGCGCGGCGGTCTGCTGGGCCAAGGCAGCGTGCTCACCGTGACGTCCTACCCCAACCGTACCTCCGTCGTGCAGCGCGGCAAGTGGATCCTCGAGAACCTCCTCGGCACTCCCCCGCCCCCTCCGCCGCCGGACGTCCCCGAGCTCAAGCCGGTAGGCGCCGACGGCCGCAAACTCAGCATGCGCGAGCAACTAGAGATGCACCGCGCCAACCCCATCTGCGCCTCCTGCCACGGCCGCATGGACCCCATCGGCTTCGCCCTCGAAAACTTCGACGGCGTCGGCAAGTGGCGTAACGAAGACAGCGGGGTTAAGATCGACGCAGCAGGACGCCTGCCCAACGGCCAAGAGTTCGACGGACCCTCCGGTCTGCGCAAGCTCCTGGTCGACAAGCACGGAGACGAGTTCGTGGAGACCGTAACCGAAAAGTTAATGATTTACGCCCTAGGAAGAGGGCTGGCGCCGTACGATAAGCCGACGGTACGCGCCATCGCCCGCCAAGCCGGCGAGCAGGACTACCGCATGTCGGCGTTTATTGAGGCCGTGGTCGAAAGCGTACCGTTCCAGATGAGGAGGGCTCGAGAGCAATGATCATCACCAAAAAGGCATTAGCCCGCCGAACGTTTCTGCGAGGCGCCGGAGCCGTGTTGGCCCTCCCCGTAATGGACGCCATGACGCCGGCCATGTCCGCCGCCGCGACCCCCGCGCCCACGCGCATGGCCTTCGTCTATCACCCCGTCGGGGCGATTCTCGATCGCTGGACGCCCACGGCCGACGGCAAGAACTTCGAGTTCACGCCCTCGTTGAAGCCCATCGAAGCCCACCGCGAAAACATCACCGTGCTCACCGGCTTGGCCCAAATCCAAGGGCGCGCTCTCGGCGACGGCCCCGGCGACCACGCCCGCGAAGGCGCCACTTGGCTCACCGGCGTCCACCCGCGCCGCTCGGAAACCAACCTCGGCTGCGGCATTTCCGCCGATCAAATCGCCGCCAACGCGCTCGGCAAAGAGACGCAGTTCGCCTCTCTGGAAATCGCCCTCGAAGCTCCCGGCCTGGCCGGCTCCTGCGACCAGAACTACAGCTGTGCCTACACCAACACCGTTTCGTGGAAGAACCCCACCACGCCGTTGCCGATGGAGCCCAACCCGCGCATCATCTTCGAGCGCCTCTTCGGCGAAGGCGACAGCACTGACCCGGCCTCGCGCCAAGCGCGCTTGAACGAGCAACGCAGCATTCTCGACTACGTTGCCGGTTCGATCGACCGTCTGCAGACCAATCTCGGCTCGCGCGACCGCGCCAAGCTCAGCAACTATCTCGACTCCATCCGCGACATCGAACGCCGCATTGAAAAAGCCGAAGCGCAGAACGCCGAGATGCAGATCCCCGAAATGGAGCGCCCCGGCGGCGTCCCCGAAGAGTTCGAAGATCACGCCAAACTCATGGTCGATCTGCAGGCCATCGCCTTCCAGACCGACATGACCCGCGTCATCACCTTCATGCTCGGACGCGCCGGCAGCAACCGTCCTTACCGCAACATCGGCATCTCCGACGGGCACCACTCGCTCACGCATCACCGCAACATTCCCGAGACGATCGAGAAAGTCGCCAAGATCGACGAGTATCTCGTCAGCGTCTTCGCTTACTACTTGCAGACGATGAAGGCGACGCCCGACGGCCAGGGCGGCAATCTGCTCGACAACATGATGATCTGCTACGGCAGCAGCCTCGGCGACGCCAATGTGCACCAGCACCACGACTTGCCCATCGCGCTCGTCGCCGGAACGAAACTGTTCGAAGGCAATCGCCATCTGGTTTATCCCTCCGAGACGCCGCTCAATAACTTGTTCTTGAACATGTTTGATAAGGCGGGCGTCGAGTGCGAGCGCTTTGGCGACAGCACGGGCCGCCTGGCATACGTTTAGTGATGCTTCGGCCGTTCGTCCAAGCCGCCGCGGCGTTGCTTGCCGCGGCCTCATGCCTCGCGGCGAGTAGCGCAAGCCTCGTTGAGGCCGTCCAGCGGCGCGATCCCGGTCTCGTCGCCGAGCTCATCAAGCAAGGCGCGGAGGTGAACGCGGTGCAGCCGGACGGTTCGACCGCACTGGCCTGGGCAGTCTATGGCGGCGACAAGCTCATGGTCGAAGCGCTGCTCAATGCCGGCGCCGAAGTGAACACGGTCAGTGAATTC
>CAMPKL010000460.1 GCA_946887065.1 uncultured Bryobacterales bacterium | reverse complement strand
TCGCTATCTGGGGCAACTCCCGCCAAGACGCGACGGACAATAGGGGCATCAGTTTCGGCTTCACCAAATCCAAGGGCTAGAACAGAACCCACGCCTCGGTTCTCAGCGACATGGGCTCGCGGAATGTCCAGCGCTGCACGACCCGGCCTCAAGCCTGCAAGAGGCAACCCTTCGATGCCCCGGGCAATCCGTAGTCCGAGTTTCTCAACCAACGAGATTAAGGGCGCCCACTCCCCGACCTCGGCAAGGCTAATTGCTAGCGTCGTTTGGCTTGAAACCGACTCTTCATCCGCCAATTCACGTTGTGCAAACTCCACCAAACGCGGGGCGACAACGGGATCGAGACCGAACGCGGCGAAATGCACCGCCTCCCGTAGTCCGAAGCCGGCCGCTGTCTCCAAATACTCACTGACAATGCTGAAGTACGCAGGCATGTCTAATCTGCGGAGGATGACAAGGAGATCATCTCGCGACGTCCCATCCTGCCAATCCGTCGGCCAAGGACCGATGCGCCTCAGATAACGCACTAAGCAATCAACCAGCTGTGGGCGCGGCGCTGCGGCAAATCGATCTAGTAGGACGAGAGTGTTACACTTCGCGATTAAGCCTAGTCTGAAATCGATGTGGGAATCAGGTTTTAACAAGGCCCGCTCCAAGTCGCCGTGTAGGGCGTCGAGGAGCACATCCAGCGCATAGGGAGTCATCCAGTGAATCCGATCGCGGTATATTTCGGCCAAGAAAATCGGCGAACCCGTGCCTTTCATTAGCTCCAGCACCTTGCTCTGCATCGCCAATACGTCGGAGCAGAACAACTCGTCGGCAAAGAGATTGCGTGCCCAGACCAGTTGTTCCTGAGGAACGTGGTGCAAGTTCGCAATCGCTATGTCCGGCGCAACGCGCGACAAAGACTGTATTGCAACGGAAGAGATGGAATCCTGCGAGTCCGACAGGCGGTCAACCAGCCAGGGAATATCCGACGCATCGCGAAACCGACCGACCCCTGAGGCAAGACAGCGCGCTAGGTTAGTCGGCACGTCCTCGAACAGTTGTTTCTTGAACCGCTTCCACAGCGCGACTCCTTGGTCCGGCGGGAGGGAAAGCAGCAGCCAGACCAGGTCAGGCAGCATTTCGCGGCCATCTAGCCTCTGTTCTATGGCGCGTCGAAGCCACTCAGGATCAAGTCGAACGCAGTTCCTGAGCGCCTCGAACACGGCTCGACGCCTCCACAACCCATCTTGCGTCGAACTGGATTTGGCGTTCTTGAGGAGCTTCCACAAAACATCAATGGCCTTCGCCGTCGGTTGGCTTTTGAGAATGATCGTGCCCGCCGTTCTGAGTTCTGCCGAATCTTCCTGAATCAGACTTATGCCCGCGGAGGAGGACTCCGGTCCTCCAATTCGAATGATCGCGTCTCGTATCCCAAAGCCCAATTCGGTCTCTGCCCTGACTTCTGGTAGCCTTGCGAGGACGTGCGGAATGATAGGGGCGCCTAACGTGTCGATCGTGCGATACGCCCCACCTCCCGCCAAGGGCTCCATCGCCGCCAGCAACTCAGTTACTGTCGACGAAGTTTCAGGACGCGAAAGGGCAATCCAGAGAAAATCGAGCGGAACGTACGCGGTTCGGGAGAAGCCGTGAGGGGAGTCGTGCCCCCCGAAAGCTGCCAGCTTGGTTGCGAGTTCGCTAACTGTTATCCTTCCGCTACGGAGGTCCGCTGTTAGCGTCTCGGCAATCGCCCAGTTGAGGAGGCGATCATGAGGTACTTCATAGTCGATTCGCAACCCGGAGGACGCCGTCCTTTGTAGCCAACCATTAACCTCAAGAGCGTCTAGACCCCTTCTATCATTCGTTGATAGGACGACTTGCGAGTGATTCCATGGGTACGAATTATCGGTCAATAGCACGCGAACTAGACGTTGCAGGAGATTAACTCCCTCTGGGTGCTCTTCAAGGACACCCCACAACCGTTGGAACACTTCGTACTCGTTCTTCGGCAACCATTTTTTGACTTCGCTCTTCCGGAGGATCCGTCGGTACATGTCGGCTATGATTGGCCGCTTCAAGGGCTCACGTACATCCGATGGCAGCAGGTACCATCCGTCGCCGAGAACCGGCACTAGGAAGCTACGCAACTCAAGGTCGGAAAAATCGGCAACTTCGACAACCGGCGGAGGAGCATCCAATAGCGTCCTACTCCTGTCGGCAACGTGTTTTGGGCAGGTCAAGATCACACTAATTCCGAGATCTGCCCACGGAACTATCAGCACTTGAACTAAATCGTCATAGCTCGATAGGTCGTCGATTAGGAGCGTTGCCCACAGACCGTTTTCCCTGGTAAGGAACTCTTGCCTCCGTTCTGAGACCTGCTCAAGCAAGAGATCAGTGGTTCTGTCAAGGATTTGCCTCCAGACCAAAGTGGCGACGTTCGCCTTAGTTCTCTCGATGTCATCCTGAAAGGTCACCACTAAGGGGATACGCTCATCGCCTTGCGGCACACCCGCCAAAATAGCGTGCGCCAACCACGTTTTGCCTTGGCCACTCTGCCCGGATATCACAAGAACCTGTCTTTCGTCGGGCCACTTTTCGCGGGCCAAGCCAACGGTCGACTGTCGAACCTCCGAATCGGGCTCATATCGATGTCTTTGTCGCGCCTGCGCCAACAATACGGCAGCTTTAGCTTGATGAGTTTTCCAGTCATCAAGTGCGACCACGTCCATGCCATGTTTTCTGAAGAACTCGGCGGCTGAGATTCTTTCGCTTTGCCGCGCGAGCCGCAGCAGATGGCCGATCATTTCATCCCGCACCTGCTCCACCTCGTGGCGGTCAACGAAGCGACGGAGCCTCCGGCCAGTCCTTGCTTCTATCTGTGCGAGGTCGGGTAGAGACTCAAACTCGAAGTTGGCGAGCACGATGGCCAGCCGTGTGAAGACCTCTTGCTCGCTGGCATTCGTCTCGTTGACGTCATCCCTAAGAACTGCCACGATCTGCTCGCAGAGCGCCTTAGTCGTATAGGAGTTCTGTCTCCAAAACTTACTTCGTCGTGTGCGGTACACGATGAGACGGTCGTCGAGGCCATTCATGCCCTCAACGCCTGTCGCAGCACCGCAAGCTTCTTTAAGGCTGTCGAAAATGTCCGGATCAGAGAGCCGCCCTTGCGCAACGAAACGGTACTTGGTCCGACCCATCGGTTCGCCGTTTCTGGGCGTGGCCCGATACAAGTCGGGCAAGACGCCCTGGATCACTTCTCCGAGTGACCAACTTCGGTCGCTAGACCGCGACTTTACTTGGTCTACAATCCGGCATCTGCCGTCCTCGATCTGTACGTCTCCACCTCCGCCTTCTGGTTCGAGCGTGACGAGGATGCCCTTGGGGTCCTGGCCTGCGAACGTGACCTGAGTTCCGGCCAAGCGGTCGAGAGTCCACAGCAATTGATAGAGGACGCCGTGCATCGCCGCCGGTCCTCCGGATGCCACTCTGCCGTTCTTCCTCCTCATGCGTCAACTCGCTCCATGAATCCTATGGGTGAAACATCGCGACTCCAGACTACACCCGTACGTCAAGAGTGTTGGCGTCCGCGCTGGACAGCTTCCTCTCTACAATCCTCCATTAGGGCGGCCTGGCGATCCCATGAAAGCTTGACACGGCGTGTTACACCTAAATCAGGAGAGCGTCAGTTCCCTTAGGAGGAAGCCGCCGCCTCCCGTCGACGGGGAACGAGTCCCAGTCACGCAGCGGGGCCAGATACAAGCTGCAGCGTGATGGGGAGAAGAGCCCCTGGGATCGATCCATAACCTACTCCGGCGCCCCGCGTGGTAGGGTGTCGCAACCTGCGCCTGAAATGAGCGATTTCGTTGGGTGCCCGCGGAAGCGGGCTGAAGAGAGGGAGGGGCCCGCTTGGGATACCAGCCGTACAACGGCTGGCCTAACCATGAGGCCCGTGAACGGGCCTGAA
>CAMPKL010000459.1 GCA_946887065.1 uncultured Bryobacterales bacterium | reverse complement strand
GCGGACACTACTCAGTGCCGTCGGACCGCTTAATTAATTCCATATTGCTGGGCGACATCACTTACGACGCCGTCCTGCTCGTTCTCAACGGGAGAAAGCACGTCACATGAAGAAGACCTCGCGGAGCGCCGCAGCGCTCGCCGTGGTGGAAGGCAAATCCGACCCTGCGTTAGACGGTATACGAACCGTGTCGGCGGACGAGTACCTGGAAGGGCGCGCCGGCACGTTGGATCGAGACACCATTGTTATTAACCTTTGCCGTTCGTACAGCTACTTGTCGAAGGGCTATTACGTTTCGCTGTTGGCCGATGCCCGGGGCCAGCGCGTTTATCCGACGCTGGAGATGATCGAGGAGATCAATAATCCCTTCGCGTATTTCCGGGCGATGCGCGAGGCCGGACTGGACACGATCGACTTCAAGCTGTTGCGGGGCAGGAAGCGGCTGCTGCCCAAGATCATTGTTCCGGAGCATGGCCAAGCCACCGTGTTGCAACACGGGAAAGACGAGGAGCAGGAGGGACCGCGATATCACGCGGCCGACCTGCCTTACGTCGAGGAGACAGTGATCTTCGGCCGAGCTCCGGAGCGCAAGTTTCAAAAGGCTGCGCGCCGCATTTTCGCGGCCTATAGCTTCCCGTCGCTGAAGGTACGGTTCTATCACGAAGATCAATCGTGGAAGGTCGGGCAGATTTTTCCTGTGCCGTTTCAGCAGCTTGAGGCGGAGCAACGCCTGCAGATGGCCGAGCAACTGACGGCGGCGCGTTTACGTAAGGCGGAGTCGCCCGGTCCGCGCAATAAGCCGCTAAGCATCGCTTGCCTGTTTGACCCGAAGGACGACTTTGCGCCGTCGGATGAAGTCACATTGGAGAAGTTCGAACGGGCGGCGCTGCGCAAGGGAGCATTGTTCGAGACGATCGGGCCGGACGACCTAAGCCGCCTACCGGAGTTCGACGCGCTGTTCATTCGCACGCTGACCGGCACGGATGCGCCCTCGTATGTATTTGCACAGCGCGCGGCAAGTTTGGGCATGCCCGTTATCGACGATCCGGAATCGATTACGCGTTGTTCGAACAAGGTGTATCTGCACGAGTTGTTTCAGCGCGAAGGCATCCCGACGCCGGAGACGATGATTGTTTCGCGGCGGACGCCTATCGAGAAGTGTTTGGTCTTGGGACCGCCCATGATCGTCAAGCTGCCGCAAGGGTCGTTTTCGACGGCGGTGAAGAAGGCCGACAACTTGGAAGAGCTGCGGGCAATCTTGGCGGAAATGTTCAAGAAGTCGCCGCTGCTGATTGTGCAGGAGTTTACGCCGACGCCATTTGATTGGCGCATCGGCGTACTTAATGGGCGGATGCTGTACGCCGCCAAGTATTACCAGGCGAAGTCCCATTGGCAGATTGCGTCCAGGGCGCCGGGCAAGTCGACGCAATACGGCAAGGTGGAGGCGATCGCAAACGACAAGGTGCCGCCGGCGGTGAAGAAAGTAGCGCTGCAGAGCGCCAAGCTGATCGGCCAGGGCCTTTACGGCATCGACTTGAAAGAAGTTGACGGCAAGCCGTTGATGATCGAGATCAACGACAACCCGAACATTGAGACGAGCTACGAAGACGCGGCGGTGAAGGACAAGCTGTACGACACGATCATCGCCCACTTTCTGACACGCATTCGACGGGAGGCGCTGGGGAGCTCGTCCACGTGAGCAGACCCTATCGTTTGTTCGAAGTGGCGGGGTTGGAGTTAGAGTATCCGGTCGTTGACCGCGAGCTTGAAGTCCAGCACCTGGTGGAGCCGCTCTTTCGTAAGCTCGCCGGACGGCCGACATCGGACTTCGAGACGGGCGGATGCGGCTTTTCGAATGAGTTGGCCGACCACGTTTTTGAGCTAAAAACGGCCAAACCGCAGCGAGACTTGAACAAGGCGGAAGCTGTTCTCTACGGAGGCGTGCGCAAGGTTTCGCGGGTGCTGGAGAGGGACTTCGGCGCGCAGTTGCTGCCGACCGCCATGCATCCCTGGTTCGATCCGGCACAGGGCCGGACGTGGAAGCGTTCGGGGCGGCGGATCTACGATACGTACGCCAAGCTTTTTGACTTGAAGGGGCACGGCTGGATGAATGTCCAGAGCTGCCACATCAATCTGCCTTTTGGCAGCGAGGAAGAGACGGTCGCCCTGCACAATGCGATTGTCTGTCTGCTGCCTTACTTGCCGGCGCTGACGGCGAGTTCGCCGATGTTCGAAGGTAGAATCGGCCCGGCCGTCGATAACCGCCTGGAATTCTACCGGGAAAACCAACGAAGGTTTCCCAGTGTGACGGGCGACGTGATCCCGGAATACATGACCAGCCGCCGGCAGTACAAGCAGGACGTGCTGCAGCGTATTTATGCTGAGCTTGCCCCGGTTCCCGAGTCAGCTTTATTGCGCCACGAATGGATGAATTCGCGGGGAGCGATCGTGCGATTCATGCGCTCGGCGATTGAGATTCGCATTCTCGATACGCAGGAGTGCGTCCGCATGGATGTCGCTTGTGCAGCGCTTGTTATTGCGACGCTTAAAGGGATGACGGCGCGGCTGCTTAGCGGCGAGTGGGGGTTGCCGGACCGCAAAGTGTTGATTGCGGACTACAATGCGACGGTGCGCCACGGCGGGAAGGCGTCGGTCGAGGCTCCGCATGTGGAGGCGTGGCTGGGCGTGCGCCGGGCTCTAACCGCGGCCGATGCATTGCGAGAGCTGACGGAGAACTGCGCGGAGGCCAACGGTTACGTGCCGCTGGCTCTGGCGCGCTTGAAGCAAGGCAACCTCAGCGAACGGATCCGCAAGAGATTGACGCGGGCCGGCAAGACGGCCCCGCCAAGGGATCGTGTGCGGGGGCTTTACGCTGAATTGGCTGAATGTCTAAAAGGCAATGAAATCTGGTAATCGATTCGCCGTTGTCGTTACCGCGGAACACGCGTCTTTGAAGATTCCCGATCGATATCGCGGACTCGGGCTGAGCGCGCAACAGCAACGGTCGCATATAGCTTGGGACGAGGGTTCGGTGTCGTTGGCGCGGGAGATCGCCCGGCAGTTGCATGCGCCCTTGGTCGAAGGCGCGGTGTCGCGGCTGGTGATCGATCTGAACCGGAGCTTGCACCACAGGCGGGTGATCCCGGCAGTAGCGTTTGGCGTGCCGGTCCCGGGCAATGAAGCGATTAGCGCCGAGGAACGTACGCGTCGGATTCGACTTTACTACGAGCCCTTCCGGTCCGGGGCCTTTACGGAAATCAACAGGGGCGTAACTTCGACAGGACGTTGCGTTCATATCAGCGTTCACACGTTTACGCCGCGGCTCAACGGCGTGACGCGTCCCTTGGACCTGGCGGTGCTGTACGATCCGCGACGCAAGCGGGAGGCGGAGCTGGGCGAGCGGCTGGCTACGAGCATGTCGGCAGCGGGATTCCGGGTGCGCCGCAACTTCCCGTTTCGAGGCGTCAATGACGGCCACACGACCGCGGTGCGCCGGATCTTTCCCGATGCCCCTTACGCCGGCATCGAAATCGAACTCAATCAGGCCTTGCTCGGCAAATGGCGCGGAGCCGTCCGCGTTGTCGCTGAAGCCATGCGAGAAGGACTAGCCCGCTGAGCGGGCGCTCAGCTTGGGCCAGGATTGTAATCCAAAACTGCACCGTCTTCAATGAAGTACTGCAACTTTTGCTCAGGCGGAAACGGCACTTCGAGAATTGTTCGGGGAACGACGATGCCGTCGGCAGCCCTTCCGGAATCAACCAAGGCGAGGCATGCTTGGCGTTCCGCTTCAAAGCCGGGGTGGAGACCCAGCTTATCGTGTGTGAAACCGCCGTTTGCATCGCGACGGCAAATGGCCTGCATCGTCCGGAGCCAGTCCTGCCCGGCGAGGCCCTCGCCGTTGAACTCCGTCCGGCCGCAAAGGATTTGGCGGCCGGTCTCGCCTAGAAACACGTA
>CAMPKL010000458.1 GCA_946887065.1 uncultured Bryobacterales bacterium | reverse complement strand
CAGCGCGGCCGCTACATTTTGCGCATGCACGAGTTAGAACGCGAACGCCCCCGTGAAGCGATCATTGGCGAATTGAAAGACACGGTTCGCGAGCACGGCTTCGAGCCGAAGCTCGTCGGCGGCCTCTACATCTTGCAAGGCGAACTGGCCGCCCTGGTGGAAGGCAGTGTCGTTCGCGGCCTAGGCGGCCTGCTGGCGCTGTTCTTCGTCATCGTCTACTTCGCCTCGCGATCGTTTCGCACCGCAGCCGTCATGGCATTCTGTTTGACCCTCACTCCATTCCTGCTTTTCGGTATGGTCGGCATCCTGCGCATGCCGCTGGACATCATTTCCGCTCCCGCCGCCAACGTGGCCCTGCCTCTCGGCATCGACGAGATGATTCACCTCGCGCATCACGTGCGCCGGCGGCGCGAGAAGGGCGCCTACTCGTGGAAGGCCTGGAAAGAATCGCTGGAAGAATTGTGGCGTCCAATCCTCGCCGCCATGTTGATCGTCGTTTCAGGATTCGCCCTGTTCTTGCTCTCGAGTTTTCCGCCGACCCAACGGCTTGGCGTTTTGGTTTGCGCGGGCGCCGCCATCACCGACATCGTTGTTCTAGTCGTACTGCCCGCCTTGGTGTTCAAACTAAGCCGGAAAGAAAACAAGACTGCTCAAGAAGCTCGAATATCCACTCAGAAACATCGGCGATCATACGAACTGAAAACCAGTGAGTAAGGTCCTCGTCACAGGCGGGTCCGGCTTCATTGCCGGGCACTGTATCGCGCAGTTGCTGTCCGCGGGTCATCACGTACGCGCCACGGTGCGTGCGCCTGAACGCGAGCCGGCAGTGAGATCGATGCTGCAACAGAGCGGCGCGACGCTCGATGACCGTCTTTCGTTCGCGACGGCTGACCTAGAAAGCGACGACGGTTGGCCGGCGGCCGCGGCTGGAAGCGACTTCGTGCTGCATGTGGCCTCGCCCTTTCCCTTGGGCGCTCCCCGGCATGAGGACGATCTGATACGGCCCGCTCGCGAAGGGACGTTGCGCGTCCTGCGAGCCGCGCGCGACGCAGGCGCCCGAAGGGTAGTGCTCACGTCCTCATTTGCCGCTATCGGCTATGGCCACGCGCCCCGGAACGAGCCTTTCGACGAGACGGATTGGACGAGCCTGGACGGCCCCGACGTCTCCGCCTATGTCAAATCAAAAACGCTTGCCGAACGCGCGGCCTGGGATTTCATGGCGCGGGAAGGAAATCGGCTGGAGCTGTGCACCGTGAATCCTGTCGGCGTGTTGGGACCCGTGCTCGGCCCTAATTACGCCACTTCGGTCCGCTTCGTAAAACTACTTCTCGAAGGCGCGATTCCCGCTTGTCCGCGCATCTGGTTCGGCGTCGTCGATGTCCGCGACGTTGCGGACTTGCACTTGCGCGCGATGAACCATCCCGCCGCCGCCGGAGAGCGCTTCATCGCCACTGCGGGCGACGCCATGTCGTTGCTCGAAGTCGCTCAGGCTCTCAAGGCCGCTCTGGGCAGTGAGGCCAAGAGGGTTCCCACTCATCGGCTGCCGGACTGGGTCGTCCGCCTCGGCGCCGTGTTCAGCCCCTCTTTGCGGCAACTCACTCCCCAACTGGGCAAGGTGCGCAACGCCGCCGGCGCGAAAGCCCGGCAAGTGCTGGGTTGGACCCCGCGATCCCGTGAAGAAGCCGTCGCGGCCGCCGGCGAAAGCCTGATTCGCCTCGGACTGCTCAAGAAACGCTGAGGCGCGCAACCTGTACAATATCCTGTGCGCACGCGGTATCGCGGCATACTCCACCAAGGCAGCTAGCAAAATGAAATCACTCACAACAGGAATTGGCGCGTTGTTTCTTGCCGCAGCCGGACTCGCCCCGGCGCAGACCCCTGCCCCCACAATCGAGAGTTACCTCTCAGAGGCCAAAGCTGCCGCCGGCATGGATTGGGCCGGGACCTTTCTGCGGCTCTGCATTCCTCCGCCCGCTGGGGCGCAACGCAGAGGCGGCGGGCCTCGCGCCACGCCCGCGCGCGAGACCTGGTATGCCAGACCAGAGAAAGTCGCCGACAACCTGTACTTCCTCGGCACCCAGACCCATAACGCTTGGGCGCTCGTGGGCAGCGAAGGCATCATCGTCATCGAGGCGCTGTTCGACTACGCCGCCAAAGACGAAATATTGGACGGGCTCAAGGCGGTCGGATTAAATCCAGCGAACGTCAAATACGTCATCCTCTCGCACGCTCACGGAGACCACGATGGCGGCGCGAAAATGCTGCAGGACGCGATTCCCGGCGTACACCTCATCTACGGCGCCGAAGACTGGGACTTGGCCGAGAGTCAGCCGAACCGTCCCGGCGGCGTACCGAAGCGCGACAAGGTCGGCGACGACGGCATGACCGTCTCTGTGGGAGACGCCTCGGTCAAGATCGTCACCATGCCGGGTCACACCGCCGGCACGCTGTCCTATCTGTTTGAGGCCAAAGACAACGGCAAGCCCTTGCGCGTAGCTTACGTCGGCGGCACGGCGATTCCCTTCAACGGAAGCGCTGAGCTCTATGACCGCTACATCGTTTCGTCCAAAAAAGTGGGTGACGCGGCCGCGGCATACGGCGCGACCGTGTTGCTGTCGAACCACACCGAGTTCGACAACGCCTACCTCAAAGCTCACCTCGCCGCCAGCCGCCGCGCGGGCGAACCGAATCCGTTCGAGGTTGGCAAGGATGGCGTCGCGAACTACTTCACCGTCGTCCAGGCCTGCGCCTCGGCGGCCAAGCTTCGGGCGGCGGGCGAATAGGCGCTACGCCGGGTTCCGCTCCAGCTTCGATAGCACGTCCTGGATATCTTCGCGGCTTAAGGGTTTCACCAGGTGACCGTCAAAGCCGGCTTCCTTGGAGCGGCGGCGATCCTCGTCCTGGCCCCAACCGGTAACGGCCACCAGCGTCAGATCCATGCCGTTTGACCGCAGGCGTTGCGCGGTTTCATATCCGTTCATTCCCGGCATGCCGAGGTCCACAAGCGCGAGTTCAGGACGAAATCCGTCAGCTACCTTCAGCGCCTCTTCGCCGCTGTACACCGTACGGACATCGTGCCCGGAACTTTCCAACAAAATGCCCAGCATTTCCGCCGCCGCTTCGTTGTCGTCCACGATCAGAATGCGCCTCTTGCCGTCGATGCTTGCGGCCTCAGGCGCATGATTTCTCTGCTCCTGCAGCGAGTCCGACAGATGCGGCAGACGGACTCGAAACTCCGAACCCTTGCCCGGTCCGTCGCTGTGCACGCTGATGCTGCCGCCATGCATGCTCACCAACTGTTTGACCAAGGTCAGGCCAATGCCTAGCCCTGGATGACTCCTGTCGAGAGGATGTCCTCCTTGAGCGAACATCTCGAAGATATTGGCCTGGGCTTCGGGCGCTATACCGACCCCGTTGTCGCTGACGCGGATCTCGACTTCATCTCCGCAGACACTGACGGCAAGACCGATGCGGCCGCCTTTCGGCGTGAACTTGGCGGCATTGTTAAGAAGGTTAGATAAGACCTGCGCCAGGCGATTAGGATCAGCATCCAGTTCGATCGACTCCGTCGGCATCTCCACTTTCAGTTCGTGTCGCAGACTCGCGATACCCGGCTGAGACGTTTCAACCGCGGTCCTTATGATTTCCTCAAGTGCGACCCGTTGCTTGCGAAGTTCGAGCTTTCCTTGGGTGATGCGGGAAATATCCAACAAGTCATCCACCAACGCGACCAGTTGCCGGGTCTGGCGCTCCAGCAGATCACGAATCTCGGCCTGCTTCGCGGCATCCCCCTGATGTAACTTCATGATCTCCAAGCCGAGGCTGATCGGCGCCAGAGGGTTGCGCAACTCGTGAGCCAGCGTCGCAAGGAACTCGATTCGCCGCCGGTCGGCTTCCAGCAAAGTCTGTTCGTAGCGTTTGCGCTCGCTGATGTCCCTGGCGATCGTCGATATGCCCG
>CAMPKL010000457.1 GCA_946887065.1 uncultured Bryobacterales bacterium | reverse complement strand
CGCGAGGGACGCCGCCCGCGCATCCTTGTCGCCAAGCTCGGCCAAGACGGACACGATCGCGGCATGAAGGTCATCGCCTCCGCCTTCGCCGACATCGGCTTCGACGTCGACATCGGTCCGCTCTTTTCCACGCCGGCCGAGACCGCCCAGCAAGCCGTCGACAACGACGCACACATCGTCGGCATTTCGTCGCTGGCCGGCGCTCACCGCACGCTCGTCCCCGAACTGATCGCAGAACTGCGCAAATCGGGCAGGGAAGACATCCTGGTGGTCTGCGGCGGCGTCATACCCGACGCCGACCACGCCGCTCTCAAGCAAGCCGGCGTCAGCGCCATCTTCGGCCCCGGAGCCGTCGTCCCCGAAGCCGCCCAAGAACTCTTGCGCACTCTGCTCACCCGGAGAATCGCCTAACGTGACCGCCGCCGAATATGCCGAAGGCGTCCGCCGCACAGACCGCACCATTCTCGGACGCGCCTTCACGCTCATCGAGAGCCGCAAGCCGTCCGACCGCGACGTCGCCGAAGAGCTGCTGCAGCTGCTCGGCAAAGACGCCAACGACAACGCCACCCGCCTCGGCGTCACCGGCGCCCCCGGCGTCGGTAAGAGCACTTTCATCGAGGCGCTCGGCAAACGCCTCATCGCCCAAGGCCATCGCGTCGCCGTACTCGCCGTCGATCCTTCCAGCGAAATCTCCGGCGGCAGCATCCTCGGCGACAAGACGCGTATGCCGGAACTGTCGCGCTCGCCGTACGCCCTCGTACGTCCCTCTCCCAGCGGAGGCAGTCTCGGCGGCGTCCATCACCGCACCCGCGAAGCAATACTGCTGTGCGAAGCGGCAGGCTTCGACGTCGTCATCGTCGAAACCGTCGGCGTCGGCCAAAGCGAAACCCAAGTCGCTTCCATGACCGATTTTTTTATGGTGTTAATCGGGCCTGGAGCGGGGGATCACTTACAGGGCATCAAACGCGGCGTCATCGAACTCGCCGATGCCCTCGTCGTCACCAAAGCCGACGGCGACAGCGCCTCGCTTAGCGACAACACCCGTCAAGAGTTCGCCCACGCCCTCGAACTGCTTCACGCCGATCGCGACGGCTGGCGCCCGCGAATCCTCACTTGCTCCGCACTCCAAGACCAAGGAGTCGACGAAACCTGGGCCACCGTCTCCGAACACCGCGAGTTCCTGCTCGCAAACAACCGCCTCAGCGAACGCCGCCGCCAACAGCGCTTACGCTGGTTCCACGAAGCCGTCGATGTTCTGCTCCGCGAGCGCTTCCTCTCCGATCCAACAACCGCCGCTCGCCTCGAATCCCTTGCAGCCAAAGTCCTCCGCGGCGACATCACCCCCACCGCCGCCGCCCAATCCGCCCTCCGGTAACACCCAACCGCACCGCAATCAGTCAGACCGCTGGACGTCCGGAAGACATAGGCCGCTGCAAGCTCGGATCGATGTCCAGTTCCTTGATCGCGCGGGCGCCCGCCATCCAGTAAGATAGGTCGCTGCTAGTACAGGAGCCGTCGATCGTGCTAAACACCCGTTCTATTTTTTTTGGGGGCGCCCTTGTAGCCGCCATCTTTTTCCTGAATGCCTGCGGAGGGCCGGCCGCCGTTGAGGTGGCGGGCGAACTGAAGCAGTGGCACAAGGTCACGCTGACGGTCGACGGACCGATGGCCAGCGAGACGGACGCCGATCCGAACCCGTTCACCGATTACCGCATGACAGTAACCTTTGCACATGAGTCGGGAAGCCCGACTTATGAGGTCCCCGGCTACTTCGCCGCGGACGGCAACGCGGGCGAGACCTCGGCGGACTCCGGCAATAAGTGGCGCGCCCATCTTTCGCCGGACAAGGCCGGCAGATGGACCTATACGATCGCGTTCGTCGAAGGAGACGGCGTCGCTCTCGACCTGGCCGCGGCGGGTTCGGCCGTGTCGCCCGCGAACGGGGCGGCGGGCGAGTTTGAAGTCGGCCCGACGGACAAGTCGGCGCCGGACTTCAGGGCGCTTGGCCGCCTGACTTACGTCGGCAAGCATCATCTGCAGTTCGCGGGATCGGGCGACTACTTCCTCAAGGCGGGGGCGGACTCGCCGGAGACCTTCTTGGCGTATGCGGATTTCGACAATACCGAGGCGCGCAAGCAGAACGTCCCACTCAAGACCTGGGAGCCTCACGTCCGCGACTGGAAACAGGGCGACCCGACGTGGAAAGACGGCAAGGGCAAAGGCATGATCGGCGCGCTCAACTACCTCGCGGATGAAGGTTTGAACGCCTTCTCATTCTTGACTTACAACGCGGGCGGCGACGGAGACAACATCTGGCCGTTCGTCTCGCGCGACGACAAGATGCACTACGACGCTTCGAAGCTCGACCAGTGGGGCGTGGTCTTCGACCACGCGCAGTCGCGCGGGCTTTACCTGCACTTCAAGTTGCAAGAGAACGAGATAGACGATAACAGGCGGGGCGACGAGCGCGAAATCACCGATGTCCCCGAGGCGTTGGACAATGGCGCCCTCGGACCCGAACGGCGCCTTTATGTACGCGAGCTGATCGCGCGGTACGGCCATGCTTTAGCGCTGAACTGGAACCTCGGCGAAGAGAATACGCAGACGACCCAGGAACTGCTCGAGATGTCGCAGTTCATCGTTGAGGTCGACCCTTACGACCACCACACCGTAGTCCACACCTTCCCCGGCGATCAGGATCAGGTCTATCAACCCTTGCTTGGCCCCGACAACGCCTTCACCGGCGTTTCGCTCCAGAACAGCTGGGACGCCGCACATCAGCGAACGCTCAAGTGGATTCGCCTTTCGGCTGCGGCAGGCAAGCCGTGGGTCGTCGCCAATGACGAGCAAAACTCGGCGAGCCATGGGGCTCCACCTGACACGGGCTACGAGGGTTACGAAGGCAAAGACAATGAAGGCGTGACGGTGCAAACAGTTGATGACATCCGTAGGTACACGCTGTGGGGAAACCTCATGGCGGGCGGCGCCGGCGTCGAATACTACTTCGGATACCGGCTGCCCCAGAATGATTTGATCGCGGAGGATTACCGCAGCCGCGACAAGAGTTGGGACTACTGCCGCATCGCCCTAGACTTCTTCCGCCAGCTTCCCCTTGCGGAGATGAGCAACGCGAACGCCTTGATCGGCAACTCAGCGGACGACAACAGCAAGTACGCGCTGGCGAAGGCCGGCGAGGTTTACCTCGTCTATCTGCCCGAGTGCGGCACGACGCGTATCGACCTGACCGATGCGGAGGGAGAGTTCTCCGTCCAATGGTTGAATCCGCGCGACGGCGGAACCTCCGCTGCCGGCAGTGTCGAGAGCGTTACGGGCGGGCGCAGCGTCTCGCTCGGCCAAGCGCCAGCGGACCGCAACCAAGACTGGGCCGTACTGCTGCGAAAGCAGTAGGACCAAGCGGCCTGAGGCCGGCTCCTACTCTTTGATGTCGGGCTCAACCAGTTGCGCCAGCAGCGTCAGGGATTCCTGCCTACCCAGGTAGCAGGCTTCGGCGGGGATCACGTCCGGCACGCCTTCCTGCACGATGTTGAGATCGCATCCGACCGACACCTGCTTGATCTTCACTGTCACGTGCATTTCGCCCGGAAGACCAGGATCGTCGAAGCGATCCGTGTAGCGGAGCAGTTCGTTGGGTACGAGTTCGACGTACTTACCGCCGAACGAGTGGCTCTGGCCGGTAGTAAAGTTGGTGAACGACATTTTGTATGTGCCGCCGACTTGCGGGTCAATGCTGTGAACGGTGCCGGTGAAGCCGAGCGGCGGAAGCCATTTTGCTTTGGCTGCCGGGTCGAGGAAGGCTCGATAGAGCTTCTCGGGCGTCGTTCGCAGAACGCGGTGAAGGCGGATGGTGCTTGGCATGATCTATTCTCCTCTTGAAGCCGAATCTCAATGACGCTTCATTAAGTTAGACCGATCCCAGGACCGCAATTCATCGGTCGAGGC
>CAMPKL010000456.1 GCA_946887065.1 uncultured Bryobacterales bacterium | reverse complement strand
GGATACTGGCGGGCGGTGTAGCCAGCCAACCAGCGACGACGATTTCGGTTCGCTAGAATGTCGGCGGCGGGATCGGGGTCACGCCGTCCGTCCGGACATCTTGTCCAATCTCGAACTTCAAGGATTGGATTAGCCCCTGAATATAGCCGAGAGCGTACGAGAACCCTTGCATCGCGCCAGGATCGTCCGGGTGCGACGGCATGTGGTCAGGCATCAGCATGCCGTCGTAGTCCACTTCGTAAAGCGTCCGCAACACCTCCGGCATCACCATGTCGCCTTCGTCCGGGTAGACCTCAATGAAGTTGTCGCGCTTGCCGACGATGTTGCGGAAGTGGATGTTGAAAATCTTTTTCATTCCGCCCAGTCTGCGGATGACGTCGTGAATCTCGCGCGCCGGGTCTTGCAACATCTCCGACGTCGTGCCTAGGCAGAGATTGAAGCCGTGATAGGGGCTATCGGAGAGCTCAGCAAACCGGTACAACCCTTCCGGCGTGCCCAGGACCCGCACCACGCCCTGGTATCCCTCGGGCGGCATTCCCGGGTCATGAGGATGGCAGGCAATCTTAATCTGATTCGCGTCAGCCACGGGGACGACGTTTTCGACGAAGTGCCTGATGCGTTCCCACGCCGTGTCGGCGTCGACGTTACCCGCCTTCGTTAGAGCAGGTTCCGGCTTCGCCTCGGAGAGTTTCCAGGTCGAATAGCTCGATCCGCCGCGACCTGGCGTGCGCTCCGTGCGCACTACGCCCAGCAGCGACATGTTGTACTTGATCGAGGGAATGCCGGCCGCTTTGCAATTCTCGATCGTCTTGTTGAAATCGTCGATATCCCGCTGACGTCCGGGCTCTTTGCCAAGCATCACGTCGCCGCGCTCCTCGCGATCAATGTGACTCGACGGCAAGAATGGCGCGGTCAACATATCCGCGGTGATGCCGAACGACTCGCACTTTTCGCGAAGTTGCACGAGTTCCTCAGCCGTGTAGAAGCCGCGTTCGGGATACGGCGGCCGCTCCATCGAAGCGCAAACGTGATTCACGCCGTGACGCTTTAGAAGCGACAACCATTCGTCCGTCGTCGGACGCTGTTCGCCGGGGTAAAACCGAACCGGCTTCTCCGCGGCAGTCGGCGCCGCCGGAGCGGCGGCAGTCTCGGCATTGGGCTGGCATCCCGCCAGAGCCGCGGCGCCGGCCGCAGCCGTGCCGGTGGTAAGAAATTTACGACGATCCATAGCGTCTGAAATCACAACATGCTGCACGGAGGAATGTCAATGCCCGCGTACCGCTCGCTTCTGTACTTCCGCATCCGCACGGCGTTGTCCGTCGGCGACAATCCGCTGCGCATCCGCCAACGACCCCAGCCCGCCGCGCGCCCCCAACGCCTTGCAGTTCAAGGCCGCCATCGCGTTGGCGAACTCCAGCACTCGCTCGAGCGGCCATTCTTGCAGCACCCCATAGCAGAATGCGCCGTGGAAAACGTCGCCCGCTCCGGTCGTATCCACGCAATCAACCACGAACGCCGGCGAATAATAGAACCGCCCCTCGAACCGGGCCAGAGCCCCGTGAGAACCCAAGGTCATCGCCGCGACCTTCATTCCAAACTCTATTTGAATCCGCGTCAGCGCCTCAAACGGGTCGCGCTCTCTCGTCCACTGTTCCGGAAAGTTCGAGCTGCCGATCAGGTAATCCACGTGCGGCATAACCTTGTCAAAGCCGTCATAAATCGTGTCAACGTCAACCGTCACCGGGATGCCGTGATCCTTCGCCAGCCGGGCCGCTTTTTCCACCGCCTGCGTGTCGTGGCCGTCGATGTGCAGCAGCCTAGCCCCCACGATCCACTCCGCCTGGAGTTCCTCCGGTCCCAGGCGCAGCCGCTCGTCGCGCAGCAAGAAGACCGTCCTCTCGCCTGTCAGTCGGTCCACGATGATGTAGGCGGACTGCGTCGGCACTCCCTGGCGAACCAAAACGTCGTCCACATTCACCCCGGCCTGACGCAAGCTCGCTAGTTGCAGATCTCCTCGTTGATCGTCTCCCACCGTCCCGACGTACTTCGTTTTGAGCCCGAGACCTTGGCAGGCGGCTACCGCACTGGTAACCTGCCCTCCCACGCTCAAAATCTCATCCTCAACCGTCTCTTTGCCGCCGTAGGCCGGGAAACGGGGCACAATCAGCAAGGTGTCCGTGGCGTTCAGCCCCACGCCCACCAAATCGAACTTCTGGGGCATAACCGATAACTGTAGCCGGATGGCTCCCGCAAACGCACGATCGGTCCTACAATGAGGCCCATGAGAAGCGTTTGGCTCATCGGATTCTCTGCGTTGGCGCTAACCGCATCGCTCGGCGCGCAAGGCCGGGTCGCCGGCGGACCGGCGGCGCCTTCCGGCACGGATGCCCGAGTCGGAGCCGGCGGAATTCGTACCAGCAATCCAAACATTCTTCATCCCGGCAGCCCCAGTGGCGGCCAGCCCGGATCCATCTTGACCCCCGGCACGCCCCGCTCGCCAGGAGCCTCCGCGCTGCCGGCGACGCCGGGCGCAGCCATGCAAGCGAAGCCGCCGGCAGGCCGTCGGCACGGCCGCGGCAACCGAGTTCGCGGCAGCCGCGGCTATTTTCCCGTCTATGGCTACGGCTACGGCGGCGTCTATATCGATTCGGGATCGGGCCCGACGGAGGTTGCCCCAGACGAGACCGAGGAGTCAGCTGCCTCCGCCAATGTGATTAACGTGCCGCCCATAGAGCCGAAGCAGCCGCCTCGCTCCCGAGTTTTCGACGTGCGCGAAACCGTCGACGGCGAAATCGAGACGCGGAACCTCGATGACCACGCCGGCGAGCAGCGGCAAAATCCTGCGGCGGACTACTGGCTAATCGCTCTCAAGGGAAGTCTCATCTACGCTGCAGACCGCTATCAACAAAGCGACGATACGTTCCGCTTCCGCACTCTTGAGGGCAAGGAATTCGTCGTACCTTTGGCGGAGGTCGACGTCGCCTTCACCGAAAAGCTCAACTCCGACCTCGGCAACGACTTTCGCCTCCGCTAGTCAGGCCCGTGCAGCCTCCACCGGGCCGGTTCCGCGTCCGCCGGTCGACCGTCGAGGACCTCGAAGGGTCTAAACCGTTCCTTGTAAGCCATCGAGCGGTTCTCGGCGATCCAGTACCCCGGATAAGCGTAGGCCTTCCCTTGTCTGCAGGCGTAGTTGAGTTGCATCAGGATCGAAAATGTTCCCGGGCTCAACGCCCGCCACGAGGGATCGTAGAAGAAATACACCAGCGATATCGCGTTGGGCGTCTCGTCCATCAGCGCGACTCCAACCAGCTCGCTGCCGTCAAAGTACAGCCACTCCGACCCAAATTGGTCGCCTCCGGCCAGAAACGAGTCGTAGTAGTCGGCGCCCGAAATCTTATCCCGCGTCCAACCGCGATTCTGCGCCATAAAATCGTGGTACAGCCTGTATAGCTCCAGGTGCCGGGGACTCATCGTCGCCCGCCCGTGCCGCACCTGAATGTGCCGATTCCTCTTCAGCACCCGGCGTAGGCTGGCATTGGCCGTGAATTGGGACACGCAATAACGAATGCTGACGCACCGGTTGCAAGCCGCGCAGCAGGGGCGAAATAGCTGCCGGCCGAATCGGCGGTAGCCGCGCTCCAGCAGACGCTCGTATTCCTCGGCGGTCATATCCTGAACGATCCGATACTCCAGGGAAGCGGACTGTTCCGGCAAATACGAGCACACGCGGGGTTCCTCAATGAGATGGATCAACTCGCGCATGCCGCTCATTGTAGGTCCTGAGCCGTGCCATGAGACATTGACACTCCACCCCGTCGTCGATACGATGGGAAGTTCGGCGACCCGTCGGGACGCCGCGTTTTAGCAACTTCTTGCAGGTCTCGTTCGAGACCTCGCCCATCCAGAACTGCTGGGGAAGAAGACTGAGGAGAAAGTCAGTGAATCTCAGACCGCTCCAGGACCGAATC
>CAMPKL010000455.1 GCA_946887065.1 uncultured Bryobacterales bacterium | reverse complement strand
GCCCATTCAAGAAAGTGCTTCATTTGGCAGAGTTGCCCGTCTCATCGTACTACGCGTACCGCACGCGACGAAACCTCGAAGGCGCTTACTTTCCGAGACCGGGTTATCGAGACCGGGTTATATTGTTTTCGCCAAGTATGAATCGCCGAGACTTTCTCTTCGGAGCCGCCGCTCTCCTTCCCGCGGCCCGCCTCCGCGCCCAAACAAAGCAGCCGTGGGAATGGCGCAGCTATGCCGCCGACGACGCCTCCAGCCGCTACGCCCCCTTGGACCAGATCACTCCCGCCAACGTCGGGCGCCTCGAAGTCGCTTGGGAGTTCGAAACGCTCCCGCCTCGTGTTCGTGCCCAGGGCACAATCCAGTGCACGCCGATCGTCGTCGACGGCGTCATGTACGTCACCGCCCACGGGCTCAACGCTCACGCACTTGAAGCCCATACCGGCAGACTCATCTGGTCCAACGACGGAATCGACACCGGACCCAGGCGCGGCGCCGCCGGCGCCTCGCGCGGCGTGACCTACTGGAAAAACGGCAGCGACGAACGCATCTTCGCCCCCGTCCGCGAACACATCCTGGCCATCGACGCCAAAACCGGCAAGCTCATCGACGTTTTCGGCGCCAACGGCGCAATCGAACTTGCGACCGGCCTCGACCGCGAACTCAGCGAAACCGAGTCGATCGTCTCGACCACTCCCGCCGTCGTCTTTGAAGACCTGCTGATCATCACCTCGCGCCCCGGAGAGGGGCCCGTGAAATCCGCCCCCGGCCACATCCGCGCTTACGATTGCCGTACGGGTCAACGCCGCTGGATCTTTCACACCATCCCCCACCCCGGCGAGTTCGGCTTCGACACCTGGTCGCCTCAGTCTTGGAAGACGTCGGGCGGAGCCAACTGTTGGGGCGGCATGAGCGTCGACCGCGAGCGCGGCTGGGTCTTCGTCGCAACCGGATCGCCCACTTTCGACTTCTGGGGCGGAGACCGCAAGGGCTCCAATCTGTTCGCCAACTGCGTCATCTGCCTCGACGCTCGCACGGGCAAGCGCATCTGGCACTACCAGACCGTCCATCACGACCTGTTCGACTACGACCTGCCCTGCGCGCCGAATCTGGTCACGGTCATGCACAAGGGCGCGCCGCGGGATGCCGTAGCTCAAGTCGGCAAGACCGGCTGGGTTTACCTGCTCGACCGTGAAACCGGCGAGCCGCTTTACCCCATAGAAGAGCGTTCCGTGCCGGCTTCCACCGTGCCCGGCGAGGAAGCCTGGCCGACCCAGCCCTTTGTGACTAACCCTCCGGCTTTTTCGCGGCAATACTTCGGCCCGGAGGACGTGGCCCATCTCTCCGACGCTTCTCACAACTACCTGATCAGCCAGCGCCTGGAAGGCGTGGCCCTCTCGCCGATGTTCACGCCTCCGGAGTTAGACAAAGAAGTGGTCGTTTTTCCCGGCTACCACGGCGGCGGCCTGTGGGGAGGGGCTAGTTGGCGCGCTGACAAGGGCATCCTCTTCGTTAATCACAACGAGATCCCCTGGAGCCTCAAACTCGTGCGGGCCGCCGAAGGCTCGCCTTATCCCTTCGAGCACACCGGCTATCTACGGCCCGAAGACCAACAGAATTACCCCGCCATCAAGCCTCCCTGGGGACGCATGTCAGCCATCGATCTCAACTCTTCCAAGATTCTCTGGCAGACTCCGCTCGGCGAATACGACGAACTCAGCGCCAACGGCCTCCCTCCCACCGGCTCCTACAATCGCGGCGGCAATATTGCCACTCAAGGCGGGCTGCTTTTCGCGGCCGCGTCGCTCGACTGTACCTTCCGCGCTTTCGACCAACAGGACGGGAAGGTACTCTGGAAGCACGATCTTGGCGGCATCGGCACGGCCACTCCCGCGACCTACGAAGCGGACGGCCGCCAGTTCGTCGTGATCGCCGCCAGCCCCAGTTCCAACGCCAAAGGCTCCGGCCCGAAAGCTGGCTTCACCGCCTACGCGCTGCCCGCCTAACGATGCACGATCGGCGATTCAATTTCCTGGCGGCTATAGCGATCTTCACTGTCGCGTCGCTGACGGCTCAGGTCGGCACAAAGCCCCCAGAGCCCGCCGAGGACTTCCAACCCGGGCCGCCGATCGAGCAGCCCCTGCCCTTCAGTCACAAGACCCATGCCAGCCTTGGACTCAAGTGCCTGGAGTGCCATGCCATCGAAGACCCGGGCGACTACGCCGGCTTCCCCTCCGAGACGAAGTGCATGGCTTGCCACATCGCCGTCAAGACCGATAGCCCGCACATCCAAAGACTTGCCGCCGCCGAAGCCACAAAGCCCATCGACTGGAACCGCGTCTATCAGGTCAAGGAATTCGTCTACTTCTCCCACCAAGTCCACCATCGAGAGGCCGGCATCGAATGTTCCGAGTGCCACGGGCCAGTTGCCGAACGGGATGTCTTGTTCCAAGAAACCTCCCTCGGCATGTACGCCTGTATGAAATGCCACGAGCGTCGCCAGGCCCCAAACGGCTGCGACACCTGTCACGACACCCACTAACAGCCCGATTGCGCAAAAGTTTACATGTGACTTTTGCCCCCTACTGTCCGCCGGGCAGGTAACCGCTGGGCGTTCTAGCCGACTATGTTGGTAGAGAAACGGTGTCCGCCGCCGCTTTTGTTGGGGGTATTGAAATCATCAGCCGGTCCGCTCGACTCTGCGTTGTCTGGCTCCTAGGGGCGGGCCTAGCGACCGCTGCCGCCAACGTGCAGATCGCGCCGCTATCGAAACCCTCCGCATTCGCCGAAGCTACCGATCCGGACGCACTGGCATACGCCTGCGCCGACGACAGCGCTGCACTCTCCCAATTTTTTGCCGGCAAGCAACTCCCCTTCGAGTCCGGTCTGGTCCGCCGGCGAGGCGCGTTCGCTGCCTGCCACGTCTACTACGAACCGACTCTGAAGGGATTCCGCGCCTCGCGCGACAACGCCAAAATTCAGAGCCTCTACATCGCCGCCGATCCGCTGAGCTTCTTCCTTCGCGGCGACCTCGCCGGTTACAGCCTCGACATCGCCAAGTCCGTGCTCAGCCGACTGCCGCGGCCCATTGATGTACGGCTGAGCGTCGCCGGCGATTTCGACGAATCCCTATGGACGCCCGCCGCCGTCACACACTTCGCCGGTTATCCGCATGAGTTCTCTTTCTTCCATAGCGGGACCGCCGAGTCCCATCCCTGGACCCAAGACCACATCAAGGCCGGCGAACTCAATGGACAACTCCGCATCCTGATCCCTCGCCGCCTGTACGAAGGCCGGCAGGAGGACGGCGAGATGACCAAGGGTCTACTCTCCCGCCTCGAACAAGAACGCTTTGTCCGTTCCAAACTGTCGTGGGAAGGCGGCGGTATGCAGTTCGTCGCCGATCCCAGAGATCCGTCGAAGACCATCATGGCCGTCGGCGGCGGCATGCGCTATTGGGGAGAAGAGCTTTCCCAGCGAGAGTACGCGTACGTCTTGCGCGTCGAGTTCGGCGCTGATGAAGTCCTCGACCTATCCGCCATCGGTCCTCACGCCGACTATCTCGTTGCTTTTCTACCCGCCGACAATACGGCCCTCGTCTCGACCATGGTGCGCCAAAGCGGCGAAGTGGCCCGCGCCGCCGCGTTCGCCCTGCTCGACTCCTTCGGCGACGAGAAGCCAGCGGCCGTGCGCCGGCTTGCCTCCCTGCTCGTCGAAGGGCCGGCGGTCCTTGCCGACAGGCCGCCGCCGATCATGACCGCCATCAACGACGCCCGCAGAGCGCTGGACAACCTAGCCCCCGAGGCCGACCAAGAATTGGACGTCTTGGTGAACCGCTACGTCGCCCAACACTGCCCCGAAAACCCCGCCGTTTGCTTCGACGGCTCCCAGGCAAATCGCCTGTTTCAAGCAGATCCCGAGCTCGCCCGCCGCACCGCCTCCCGATCAGCCGTGGAGGCCGTCAATGCCAGTC
>CAMPKL010000454.1 GCA_946887065.1 uncultured Bryobacterales bacterium | reverse complement strand
CGGCGGGCTTTCTTGTTTTACGGCAAGAAGGCCCGCCGGGCGTCGGTATTCACGCGCACTGCCGTGCGCGTCCGAGCCGCGACTGTCAAGGAGCGGTTTTCTACGCTAATCCCCAGCCGAAGCTCCATCTCCAAGGCCGAACCTTTGAAGACCCCTCCCTCACGGTCGGGGCTCGGATCGGACCAAAGGGCCGGACATTCCCGGACATTCCCGGACATTCACGGACATCCGTGGCCTTCCAACAGACATTCGCGGGCCTCAGACGGACCCTCACGGACGCCGGGCGGTCAGCGTTCCGAATCGCCGGAGTCTTCGGGGGCGTTATACGCGGGCGGCTTACCGCTGAGGTAGACGCCTAAATCCGCGGCGTTGAAACGCAGGCCGATATAGAAGGTTCCGAACAGGGCGTAGAGGGCGCTGGCTTCGTCGAAGCGCATTTCGTAGATGAGTTGCTTGAAGACGGCGGGGTCGTTGGCGAACAAGTCGACGCCCCACTCCCAGTCGTCAAACCCAATCGAGCCGGAGATGATCTGTTTGACTTTGCCGGCGTAGCGGCGCCCGATCATGCCGTGGTCGCGCATCATGCGGCCGCGGTCTTGGATGGATTCGGTGTACCAGTTGTCTGCGTCGGAGCGCTTCTTGTCCATGGGGTAGAAGCAGACGTATTTGTGCGGCGGCACGCGCGGGAAAAGACGAGCGCCCATGGCTTGGGCTTGCTCAGCGAGTTTCTCTTGCTCGGCTTGGACCCATTCGGCGGAGCCCGGTTCGACGCCGTCATCCATGAGTTGCTGGTAGAGCTGGATGGAAGAGGCGTAGAGACCGAGTTCAACGGTGGAAACGTACGAACTGGAAGGCTCAAGGTATTCGCGCAGATCGAGACCGGCGATGGCCAACTCGGCTTGGCTGATGCCTTCGAAGTTCTTGCGGAAGTGGACCAGGAGGAGGTCTCCCTTGTGTCCGATTTGGGAGAAGATCGCGGAGCCGCCTTCGGGGTGCTGCTCCATGGCGGTAAGCGTCTTGGAAGCTTCGGCGACGACCTCGCGGCGGCGTTCGACAGTGAGCGCGCGCCAAGCGGCCCAACGGACGCGGAACATTTGATGAAGGATGGCTGAACCGTCGAGAGTCAGCGGGACGGCAGGCATTTCGGCGGTGCGGGCCTGCGGTTTAGCGGCTCCGTGGTGAGCGATTGTCGGCGAATCTTTTTCGGCGGGCATACCCGCTCACCAATGTATCAACTTAGCTGCCGCCGAGCGCTCGCAGACGTTGGCGCGCGGCGAGCATCTCGCCTTCGGCCGCCATGGCATACCATTTGCGGGCTTGGCTGAGGTCGCGGGGGACGCCTTCGCCGCTTTCAGACAGCATGCCCATCTGGTATTGGGCATAGGCGTTGCCGCCCTTTGCGGCTTCGTTGTACCAGTGGGCGGCGCAGGAGGGATCGGCTCCGGTGTCTTGGCAATGTTCTGCGATGGCGATCTGGGCGGGAATGTAGCCGGACTCGGCGGCGGCGAGGCGCCATTGATTGGCTTGCTCCATGTCGCCCTCGGCTTCGTCGAGGTTGGCGAGTTCGTGCTGCGCGGCGATGTTTCCTCGGTCGGCGGCCTCGCGGAACCAGACCTTGGCGAGCTTCTCGTCGACGGCGACGCCTTCGCCGTTGCGCAAGGCGTGGGCGAGCGAGGTTTGGGCGAGCGCGTGGCCTTGGTGGGCGGCAACGAGCAGCCAGTCGACGCCGCCCTTGAGTTGGGCTTCGGGGGCGCCGGGCTGCAGCAGCACGACTCCCAGACGATAAGCGGCTTGGGCGTTGCCCTGCCTGGCGGCGGACTCAAACAGCGACCGCGCGCGCGGAGTATCCTGCTGGACGCCGCGGCCATCGAGCGCCATCTCAGCGAGCCGTAGGGCGGCCAAGGCTTCGCCTTGGCGCGCGGCCGATTCATAATACGCGGCGGCCGCCTGGTCGTCCCGGGGCGATCCGCTGCCTTGCTCAAGCAGCTGACCCGCTTTGAACTGGGCGTAGCCGTTGCCGAGGTCGGCCGAGGCGCGGTACCAGCGCAGGGCTTCGGCTGGGTTGGGCTCGCCGTCGAGGCCCTCGTCGTAGATTTTGGCGAGTTGCAGGCGGGCGTAACCGTTCATGCCGTCGGTTGCGGCGCGATGGTAAAGCTCGCGAGCGGTTGCGTAATCGCCGGCCTCAGCGGCGGAGTCGGCGCGGCGGATGGTGTAGCTGGAGCAACCCAGCGACCACACGAGCAGCGAGATTAGTACCGCTCGTACTGCCCTACCCATGCGGATAGTTCTCCACAGGATCGAGAGTAACAGCGGCTGGTCAATAATGTAATAAAATCAGTGACTTTGCCCCTGCTTCCTCAGGTGATTCTCTCACCGGACGGCGATAAAACCGTTGCTGGGGGTTGTGGCCGCCGGTCCCCCGCCGGAGCTGATGATGGTGATGGGCACTTCGCCGAGGTTGAGGGTGACCGGGATCACGACGTTGATTTGGTACAGACCGGCGAAGCCGGGGGCCGTGCCGGCATATTGGACTGCTGCCTGGAGGCCGTCGATGACGACGGTGACAGGCGGAGCGGGCCGTGCGCCCGAGGCGTCGTTGGGCGGCAGTTGGCCGGCAGCGAATGGCGGGTTGGTGAGGCCGAGGCCCGTGACGTAAAGCTGCACGATGTCGCCGGGCAGGGCGGGTTCGAACTCGGCGCCCAATGAAGTCGGGCCGACACGCTTGCCGGTTCTGGCGTTAATGGCGGCGACGGACTTCGTGCCGTCTTCGTAGACCTGATAGGCGAACATATCAGGGCTGACGGGGGCGACCGGAACGGAGATTGTATTGCCGGGGAGTTCGTAGTATTCGCCGCAGTTGCGGATGAGCTGGACCTGCATTTGACCCGTCGCGGAACTGAGTACCTGGAAGTTGACCTGGTCGTCGCGAAGGAAAAGCAGCGGGCTGCGCTGTCCGTCGATTTCGATACAAGTGCGGTCGAGCAGGGTCGGCAGCGCGCCGTTGACCAGGTCGGCTTGACCGACGCCGCGGCCGACTGTGGATTCGTACAGGCCGATGCCGAAGGCGGTGGCGAGCGTGTTGGGCGAAAGCGTGCTGATGGCGGGGACGCCGAGGCCGGCGCTGACGACCGCGTTGATCGTGGGCCGTTGGTTACCGAGAAGGGTTTGGAAGACGCCCCAATTGCCGCCGCCGTCCTCGTTGGGTAAGCCGACGATGAGGTCGGCTGCGAAATCGCCGCCGAAATCGCCGCCGGCCATCGCTAGTCCGAAGGCGTCGCCTTGGCGGCGATCCCCCTGCACCTCGTTGAAGCCCTGGGCGAAGAGTTGGTTGCCCGCTGCGGTTAGGCCGGCGGCAGTTCCATAGAGGACGTGGACGAGGCCGCGGGTGGTATCCTCGCCCGGGACTCCGATGCCGAGGTCGCTGAATCCGTCGAGGTTGAAGTCGCCCGAGGCCAGGGAGTAGCCGAAGTTGTCGCCGTTCTCGCGGTCGTCCGGGACGCCGTCGCTGCCTTGCTCAAAGCGGATGCTGGAGGCGCCGGTTGGTCCGGTGGAGGAACCCGGAATGATGATCACGTTGCCGCGGCCGCTGTTTTCGCCGATCGAGCCTACGGCGATGTCGTCGAAGTCATCGCCGTTGAAGTCGCCGGTCCTCAGAGAGAAACCAAAGAGGTCGCCGTTTTCGTCTTCGTCGGGGAGTCCGCCCTCGCCTTGCACCCAGCGCTGATTGCCGCCGCTGCCAATACCGCCGCCGGAACCAAACAGGACCTGAAGATTGCCCTGTCCGTTGTCCTCGTTGGGAATGCCGATGACGATGTCGTCGAACGCATCGTTGTTGAAATCGCCGACGGCGACGGCGTAGCCGAAGGAGTCGCCGTTCTCGCGGCCGCCGGGGATGCCGTCCTCGCCTTGACGCCAGCGTTGGTTGCCGTCGGGCTCAGAACCGACGGCGGAGCCATAGAGCACGTGGATGAG
>CAMPKL010000453.1 GCA_946887065.1 uncultured Bryobacterales bacterium | reverse complement strand
ACCTCAAAACTGGTGCGCGCGGCGTGGCTGAGTTGGGATGTATCGAACGAGTTGGCCCGCTCCAGGTCCGCGCGAAGCCGTGCGGCGACCCGTTGCTGTCCCTCGGCCGAGCGATCGGCAAGTTGGGAGCGAAGTGAGGCTCGTGCATCCACGTCGATGCCGAGGGAGGTCGCGCTCTCGGGGAACAGGTGAAGAAGATTTTCCGCGAACTCGTCGAGCAGGGCGCGGGCCTCCGCATCGCCGCCCGCCGGCGCCCCTTCTTGCGCCGTGCCGCAGCCGTATGACAGGGCGACCGTGGATGCCAGCGCGGCGATTGCATCGCGGCGGCTCATCAATGAATCAAACAACTGTGTAACCCTCCGGTTCACTGGCATCCAATATAGAAGTGTAGGCGCTGACAAGGAAACCCACCATGGAATACAAGAAGACCGAAGAAGCCGTCGCCGATCTCACGCCTGAGCAATACCGTGTGACGCAGCAGAACGGAACCGAGTTGCCCGGCACGGGCGAGCATCTCTACAACAAGGAGCCCGGCATCTATGTCGACGTTGTTTCCGGCGAACCGCTGTTCGCCAGTTCCGACAAGTACGAATCCGGCTGCGGCTGGCCGAGCTTCACCAAGCCGATCTCGGACGAGTACATTAACGAGTTGAGGGACGCGACGCACGGCATGGTCCGCACCGAGGTACGTTCCGCCTATGGCGACAGCCATCTAGGACACGTGTTCGAGGACGGCCCAGTCGACCGCGGCGGCCTGCGCTACTGCATCAACGCCGCCAGCTTGCGGTTCGTCCACCGCGACGACATGGAGGCAGAGGGCTACGGAGAGTATCTTGACCAGGTGGAGGATATCTAAATGACCGAACGCGCAATCTTGGCCGGTGGATGCTTTTGGGGCATGGAGGATCTGATTCGCAAGTTGCCGGGCGTCCTGGAGACACGGGTCGGCTACACCGGCGGCGACGTTCAACACGCCACTTACCGCAATCACGGCGCCCACGCCGAGGGAATCGAAGTTGTCTTCGATCCGCGGCAGTTCAGCTACCGCCGGCTGCTGGAGTTTTTCTTCCAAATCCACGATCCGACTACGAAGAATCGCCAAGGCAACGACGTCGGGGCCTCCTATCGCTCAGCCATCTACTACCTCACTGACGAGCAAAAGGCCGTCGCCGAGGAGACGATTGCCGATGTCAACGCCTCCGGCCTGTGGCCCGGGCCGGTAGTGACCGAAGTCGAACCCGCCGGGGCCTTCTGGGAAGCGGAACCCGAGCACCAGGATTACCTGGAACGATACCCTAACGGCTATACCTGCCACTTCCCCCGGCGCGACTGGGTTCTGCCTCGCCGCGCCGGCGCCGCCTAGGAGCCGCACATGTCTGAAAACGCCTCTGCATTGATCGATGAGAAGATCCAGTCGCTGGGGGACTGGCGGGGAAAGTCGCTCGCCGAGGTCCGCAAGATCATACGCGACGCGGACCCGGAGATCGTCGAAGAGTGGAAGTGGCGCGGCACTCCCGTCTGGTCCCACGGCGGCATTGTCTGCACCGGAGAGACGTACAAGAAAGTCGTCAAGCTGACGTTTGCCAAGGGAGCCGCGTTGGACGATCCGTCCGGTTTGTTCAACTCCAGCCTCGAAGGAAATGTCCGGCGCGCCATCGACATCCACGAAAGCGAAAACGTCAATGAGGCAGCGTTGAAGGCCCTCATACGGGCGGCGGTGGCGTTCAATATTGGCGGAAAGCGAGGGAAGTAACTTTCGAACATCCGCGCAACGGTACCAGAGGCGGAATGATCCAGTGATCAGCGAGGTGACTTTTATGCGATTCGCCATAGCAACGCTGTTGCTGTTATCGGGCGCGGGGCTGCTGGTCCATGCGCAAGACAAGGATCTGTCAGGGCTGAAGCCTGAATACAAACCGCTCATGCAGGCGGTGGCGCAATCCTACGACGCGATGGAAGAGGCCCTCGAAGACCAGAATGCCGACGCGGCAAAGCAAAGCGCCGAGGAACTCTCCGAGCGGGTCTCGAAAATCATCGAGTTCTGGGCCAGCCATAACGTAGCCGATGCTGAACAGTTTGCGACCGATCTCAAGAAGGCGGTGGACGACGTCGCGGCGAAGGTTGCTGCGTCCGATTTCGCCGGCGCCGAGGCGGCTGAAGAGCAGGCAGAGCAAAATTGCAAGTCTTGCCACGATGCTCACCGCAAGTTCGGACTCGGGGGCTGGAAGATCAAGTAACTTCGTCCCCGCGGATGTCATACTTTTCGGATGCAGTATCGACTCCTCGGACAGTCAGGAATATCCGCCTCCGTCATCGCGCAAGGAACGTGGGCGCTGGGCGGCATGATGTGGGGCGGGACGGATGAGAAGCGTTCGATTGAGTCGCTCCACGCTTCGATAGACGCCGGCGTCAACTTGATCGACACGGCGCCTGCTTACGGATTCGGCTTATCGGAGAGCTTCATCGGCAAGGCCATCGCTGGCCGCCGCGAAAAGGTCGTACTGGCCACTAAGGCCGGCTTACGCTGGGACACCGATAAAGGAACGAAATTCGTCGAGCGTGACGGAAAAACGATTCACCGCTACCTCGGACCCGAATCAATCCGCGAGGAACTTGAGCTGAGCTTGCAGCGTTTGCGCGTCGACTATATCGACCTCTACCAGACGCACTGGCAAGATCAGACGACGCCCATCGCGGAGACGATGCAGGCGTTGCTCGATCTCAAAAAGGAAGGAAAAATTCGGGCTATCGGGGTTTCGAACTGCACGGTCGGCCAGGTGGAGGAGTATCAAGCTGTCGGCCCAGTCGATTGCGTACAGGAGCGCTACAGCATGATGGACCGCGCCATGGAGGAAGAGTATCTGCCCTACTGCCTCGATCACAATATCGCCGTGCTCGCCTACTCTCCGCTGGCGAACGGCTTGTTGACCGGCAAGATGGGGCCGGAACGCGAGTTCAAGGGAGACGATCTGCGGCGCAGCAATCCGCGCTTCAGCCAGCAGAATCGAGCGCGCGTCCAGGAGACGCTCCAGAAGCTCGCGCCGATCGCCGAACGGTACGGTCTGACGATCGGCGCATTGGTGATCGCCTGGACAATCGCGCAGCCTGGTTTGACGCATGCCCTGGTGGGCGCTCGCGACGGAGCCCAAGCCCGAGAGAACGCCGGCGCGGCTGTGGAATTGTCCGCCGAAGACCTGGGCGAAATAACAGCCGTAACCAATAAGGGCGCTATGTAGATTACTGAGTTAGTTCCCTCTGCTCTGCTGTAACACCGCCGTCTACTTCGTGATCCTACAGGCGGGGAGAAGTACGGTGAGATATCTAATTGGTTGGCTGCTCGGGGTTCCGGGGATTGTGATCTTGATCTGGTGGCTGTTGTCTTAGCAGGTCCGCCTGGTCTTCGCGGATTATTCCACTGATCTCAAATCATCCACGCGGCGCAGCGCGGGAAACAAGTGCGCCCAGAGGGCGACGATAACCAGCGTTCCCACTCCGCCAAGAATCACTGCCGGCACCGCCCCGAACCATTCCGCCGTCACCCCGGACTCGAACTCACCCAGCTCATTCGACGCCTGGATGAACATGACGTTCACCGCGCTGACCCGTCCTCGCATTTCGTCCGGTGTGGCCAGCTGAACTAACGAATGCCGGACGATGACGCTGACCATATCGGCAGCGCCAAGTACGACCAGGGCGCCCAGCGACAACAGCCGGCTGTGCGAAAGGCCGAACACGATGGTTGCAATTCCGAAAATGAACACGCACCACAACATGATTGCGCCCGCTCTCTTCCGCAGGGGATGAAACGCGAGCAGCAGAGCCATCACCGCCGCTCCGGCCCCTGGCGCGGCGCGCAGGATTCCCAGCCACTCCGGGCCCACGGACAGCACCTCGCGAGCGAATACGGGCATGAGCGCGACGGCGCCGCCGAGGAGCACGGCGAACATGTCCAGAGACATGGCGCCGAGCACGAG
>CAMPKL010000452.1 GCA_946887065.1 uncultured Bryobacterales bacterium | reverse complement strand
GCACGTGAGTGGATCGATCCCAGAGCGCATTCTTGCCGCTGATTTTCGCCGGCCCGGGCATCACGGGCGGAACCCGCGTTGCCAGCCCGGCCGAACTGCTCGACATGTATCCGACGCTCATTGAACTCGCGGGCCTGCCGCGGAGGGAGGGCTTGGAGGGTCACAGCCTTGTCCCCCAGTTGCGCGACCCCGCTGCTCCGCGCGAACGGCCGGCGATCACCACCCACAACCACGACAACCATGGAGTGCGCAGTACTCGTTGGCGCTATATCCGTTACGCGGACGGTTCCGAGGAGTTGTACGACATGGAGGCCGATCCAAACGAATGGCGAAATCTGGCAGGAGAAGTGGAATACGCCGACGTGCTCGCCGAGTACAAGCGCTGGCTACCCGAGAAAAGCGCGCCGCCACCACCGGGCAGTGCGGCGCGCGTGCTCACCTACGAGAACGGTACGGCGACTTGGGAGGGCGAGGTCATCGGCGACGACGACCCCGTCCCAGAGATCTAACTCGTCGGCAGGAAGACCATGCAGACCGGCGAAGGCGCTTCGGTCAATACCTGGCCGGTCGGCGTAAGTTTGCCGGTGGACGCATCCCGTGTGAATTGCACGATGTTGTTCGTGTTCTGATTCTCGGAGAACAGATAGGCTCCTGAAGGGTCGATGACGAAGTTGCGGGGCGTCTGTCCCTGGATGGGAGCGTATTCCACCGGCGTCAGCGTTTTCGCTTCAGGATCGACGGCGAATACGGCAATCGTGTCGCTGCCGCGGTTGGAACCATAGACGAACTTGCCGTCGGAGCTGACTTCGATTTCAGCGGTAGAGGTGTTGCCCGTGAAGTCCTCGGGGAGCGTGGAAACGACTTGCTTCGACGTGAAGGCCCCGCTGGACGGGTCGAAGTCAAACGTTGTGATCGTCGAGTTGATCTCGCCGATTACGTAGGCGTGCTCGCCATCGGGGTGGAACTCCATGTGGCGAGGCCCGGTGCCCGGGTTTAGAACCGCGGCCGGCGGATCGTTGGCGGTCAGTTCGCCGGTCTCGGCGTTGATCTGGTAGACCATCACCTTATCCATGCCGAGGTCGGGAACGAAGAGGCGGCTGTTGTCCTTGGAAATCACCACTTCATGCGCGTGAGGGGATTTCTGCCGTTCGTGAACGCTGGAGCCCTCGTGCTGGACTAAGGAAGCCATTTCGCCGATGGAGCCGTCCGGCTGAATGCGCCACGAACCGACGTTGCCGGCGGTGAAGTTCGCTACGAATAGAAACTTGCCTGTTTGGTCGACGACGAGGTGGCACGGGGCGGCGCCCATGGAGTCGACCTTATTGAGAAAGGTCAACTGGCCCGTCTCTTTGTTGACGCTGAAGGCGCTGACCGATCCTTCGGTCGGGCTATCCGGATCTCCTTCGTTGACCGCGTACAGGAATTCCCCGTTCGGGTGCAGCGCCAGGAAGGATGGGTTCGGCGATTCCGCGACTAAGCCCAGAGGCGACATCGAGCCGCTGCCGGCGTCGAATCGATAGGCATAGATACCCTTGGCGTCGCCTCGGGTATAAGTGCCGACGAAGGCGATATGAGTTCCCGTTGGCTCTGGCGGCGCTTCGGCCGTTTCACCGCCGCCGCAACCGAATAAAGAAATCGCCGCCAGCGCGCCGGCAATGACGAACCGTCTGTCTCGATACATGATCTTGTCCCTTATGTTGATGTGTTACTTCAACTTGGTTAGGCCCTCGGTCAGCTCGATGTAGCCGCCCCAGGGGTCGGTGAGGAAAGCGATATTGAGACCGATCGCCAGCACGCTGCTGAACGGCCTGTCGAACTTAACGCCCTTCGCCTCCAACTTTTTGCAGAATTCTTCCAGGTTGTTGACCTCGAAACCGATGTGATCCACGGCGTGGCCTTTTGTTCCGACGACGGCGGGCTCGGAAACGGCGAAGGTCAACTCGACGCCGGCCATGTTGCCCGTCTTAAAGCGGCCGCGCGTGCTCGGCTCCACGCCGAACATCTCGATGTACCAGGCCTGCGTTTCGCTGTCGGAGGGCGTGAAGAAATGGATGTGGTGGTTCTTGATCGGGACGTCGAGAGACTTGTTCTCAATCAACTCCACCTTCGTGCCGCCGGGTAGTTCCACGTAGGACTGCGTGGGGCTTGGCTTGTCGGGCAGCATCGTGCCGCCAGCGGCCTTCCATTTGGCCTCCGCGGCGGCGAGATCTTTAACGGAGAAGCCGATGTGATTCACGGCGGTACCGACGCTGGGGCCTTGAACTTCCCCTTGCGTGACCAAGACCACAACGCCCGGCGCCAGGAAGGCCTCCAAGCGGCCCAAATTGGCGGACCGCAGTCCAAGCCCTTCGACAAGCATCTTTTTGTGCGCGGCGTAGTCCGCCTCGCTGACGCGCAGATGCAGATGGCCCATGCCGACGCCGGCTGCGGGATCGGGTATTTGAGCAGGCAGAATGGCCGCTGACGCGACAGCTAGAAAGAGGGCAAAAGCGGTTCTAATCATGACAAATCTCTAGGCCGAATTGGCGTTGCATGATAGCATGCCGCGCCGTCTCCAGGCTCTTCGCCTGCGTGCGCTGGTTCACGGCGACGGGGAGCGAAACGGAAATCCCTTGCATGGCATCTATGGTTTGTTCTTAACTTTCCCTTAGCTATGGTCAGACTATTTCGATTGGCCTCGATAGGCGTGCTGGCGTTCGCCCTGGGCGCCCGCGCGCAGGACGCTATCTTGCCCACGAATGCCGCGCCGGCTTGGGAGGTCCCCGAGCAGGAAGAAGAAAAGGGTTTCGACTGGGGGGCTGCAACTGCGGAATCGATGCGGTTCCTAACAATCCAGCACGGCATACGCCTCACGCAGGAGAAGACCTTT
This sequence comes from uncultured Bryobacterales bacterium, assembly GCA_946887065.1. Next base: position 1,109 of record CAMPKL010000452.1, on the reverse strand, counting down.
GACCAGATGAGCGGGCCTTTTGTCCGTGACTATTTGGACTCTGTGAAAGGCCTCAAAACCTGGCGGGACGGCGACTCCGCCTTCACGAACTACGTCGCCCATCCCATGCAAGGGGCTGTCACTGGATATATCCAGGTGCAAAATGACCCCAAGGGAAAGCGGGCCAGCATCACGGACGGCTCCGTTTACTGGAAGAGCCGGCTCAAGGCGATGGGCTGGTCCGCGGTCTACAGCACCCAGTTCGAAATGGGTCCCTATAGCGAGGCGACTATCGGCAACGTCGGCAAGACTCCTGGAACCATGGGATACGTCGATCTCGTCGTGACCCCGACGGGGGGATTCGGCATCATGGTCGCCGAAGACGCCTTCGATCACTTCGTTGTGGCTCGCCTGGAGCGCCACGCGCACCCGCGAATGATGCGCGTGATGCGCATGGTGTTTTCGCCCAACCGCACGCTGGCCAACGTGCTGCGGTTCAAGAAGCCCTGGAGGCGCGACAACCGCGACTACACGCCCCGCGTTGCCGGCGGTCGAGGCGCATCCGAAAGGACGGATGATTAAGATAGAGAGCCAGTGACGCGACTGCTGCTTGTGGGTGATCCCGCCCTGCTGATGACTCGCGTACTGCTGGCCTCGTTCGTTGCCGAGGCCAGGGCGCACCCGGAAATCGAATTGCTGGGCTTGTGCGATGCGGGACGCGAAGACCTGGCGAGTCTCCAAACTCGACTGCGGCGCGGGCTGCAGCAAGCGGTCAAAGACATCTTTAACGAAGGCGAAGGACGGCTGGGCCCCCACCCTGATATATGGACCCAAGTCGCCAAGGACCATGGACTGCCTATTCTGACGCCGAATGGCCGCAATCTAAACGACCGATCATTTCACGAAGAATTGCGCCATCGATGGCGCCCGGACGCCGCTCTCTCCCTCGGCTGCCTGCAAATATTCAGGCCGGCGCTGCTCGGCGTCTTCTCCACGGCTATCAACTTCCACAACGGCCTGCTGCCGGATTACCGCGGACTGAATGCGACGCCGTGGTCGATTTACAACAAGTAGCTGGAGACCGGTTACAGCTTTCACCGCATGACGCCGGGCATCGATGAGGGTCCGGT